>CAMGJS010000150.1 GCA_946056455.1 uncultured Clostridia bacterium
ATACGCAAAAGCAAACCATAATCGCAAGGAAAACAACATTCATAACGGTAAACACAAGAAGATACCTTTTTGTGTCGGCATTTTCGCTTTTTGAATAAAGCTTTAAGGAGATAAGGCTTGCAAGGGACGCCACGGGAGTTCCCAGACAACCCACATCGACACCGAGCAACAATGCGGCGGCATTATCGGTAAAGCCCGAAAGCATAACAGCCGCAGGAACATTGCTTATCACCTGACTTATGGCTACCGCCGATAAAAACTCTCTGCCCTCTATTATTCCGCTTAAAGCAAGACTTATCTGCGGAATTGCACGAAGATTTCCCACAAAGACGAAAAATGCAACAAATGTGAGCAAAAGGCAGTAATCGACCTTTGCAAAAATCTTTCTGTCAAAGATAAGCGCCACGATAATTGTCACCGCAAGGCAGATGCGATAATCGAGAAGACGAAGTACCGTCGCCATACATACTGCAAACAGAACGGCATATACTATGAGCTTTTTCTTGTCGGTGATTTTCTGCTCTGATGAGCCGCTGTTTTCAATTTTATCGCTTTTTCTTATTATTGCCGAAATAAAGACAAGTATTGCTCCCAGAGCAACGGCAGGCAGAACTATTTTAACAAAATCTATCGCCGAAAGCGAAAAGTAATCGTAAATATAAAGGTTTTGCGGATTTCCAACAGGCGTTGCCATACTGCCTAAGTTAGCGGCAATGGTTTCAAGCACAACGGCAAAGATAAGTCTGCCCTTTTTCTCCGTTCCGAAAATGCTCACCGTAAACGGAACAAAAGTGATAAGCGCAACATCGTTTGTTATCAGCATAGAGCTGAAAAATGCCGCAGCGACAAGTGCCGTTATCACCATTCTTTCGCTTTTTGCAAAGTTCAGTATCTTCTCTGAAAGAACGCCGAAAAGGTTTGTCCCTATTACACCCGCAACAACGAGCATAAGACAGAAAAGCAGAACGATTACCGAATAATTTATATATCCGAGATATGCCGCGGACGGCGGGACAAAAAACATTGTCACCGCCGCCGCAACAAGTGAAACCACAAGAACAATTTCGTTTTTGATAAATGATAAAATCTTTTTCATAGCGTTATCTGTAAATATAGAGCGGAACATCCTTGTCGCTTATCTTTGCGACATACTGGAACTTTGTTCCTGCCGCATCGTCATAAATGGGCTGTTTTGAAAGAACTATCTTTACTGTTTCACCCTCGCTGACATCGTGAGCCTCTATTATGTAGGTGTTGGGGTCCGAGGTTTTTCTCAAAAGTCTTGCAACATTATAAACATGGTCGCCCGTTGTGATAACCGAGGGACTTCCGCTTGCAAGCTCCGATTCAAGAGCTTCAAACGCCTTATCGCCGTTTGCTCCGAAGGAGAGTATTTCAGCCTTTGATGAAAGATGAAGATTGTCGTAATATTTTATTGCGGCGACTATCTTCTTATCCTCTGAGGAAATTTTTGAAATATCCACTATTGCGGTTTCATAATTCTCAAACGAAGCAAGCTTCTGGAATGTGATTATCTTGATGACCTTCAAAAGTCCGTCGTCCTCTGTCTCCTCGCCCGAATATTTCTTTATGCCCGTTTCCATTCCCTTTGATTGCAGGAAATTCTTTGTTTCATCGGTATAATAGAGCGTGCCGTCTACAATATGCTTAAAGTCCCATTTGTCCTGCATAATAAGATAGCTTCGGTAATCCTTTGCACAGTCGAGCGCAAGGTCGCACAAATTCTGCTTTGTATCACCGAAAAATGAGTGGTCGGATATGTCGTACCCTTCGATACTTCCTCCCTTGACGCTCTTATAGCCGTCCTCTTTGAGATTGAGTCCGCCCGAATAATAAAGCTTGTTTATCATAGCCGTTCCGAGAGCGGAGCCTTCTATATTCTCCGTTGTGGGAATACCAAACCTTAAACCGTCTTCATCATAATTGTATCCCGTATCGGAAATAACGAACATATCGCCCGTTTTTTCATCGTTTTCAGAAATCTGATTTTCTGATATGATAGAGCATATCTTATCTGCAACGGGTTCAAGACCTTCTGCATTTGAAACATGGAAGAACATTCCGTTTGTCTGGTTTGCGATGTCAAGAAGATATGATTCTGTTATCTGCTTGCCAAGACCTATCGTGATAACGGTTATATTCTTTTCGTTGCAATAATCCACGGCAGTTCTCTCTGCGGCAGTGTTGGGAGTTGTTGTGTTGCCGTCGGTGAGAAGAACAATATAATCGCGGCAAAGCTTATTGTCGTCGAATTCCTCTGCGGCTTTTCTCAGAGCATAGGCAATATTCGTTCCGTCAAAGGTTTCCTTGCCCGTAACTATGCTGTTTATTCTCTTTTCGGTTTTGCTTGGATTGTCGTTTATCTCAATGAGCCTTGTGTAGTTGCCTGTAAATTTTCCCGCTCCGAACGAAACATCATAAAGACCGTCCATTATGCTGACAGCAAGGTCAACTCTACGGAAATCCACATCGTTTTCCTCTGAGCCTTCGCACTGTTCAAGGGGATACATAGAACCCGAATTGTCTATGAGGAAGAACACTCTTACAGACTTTTCGCTTTCTATCATTTCCTTGTCGCCGAGAACATAAACTCCGTCCTTTGTAATGTCTGCCGAAATATTTCCGCCCTCTGTCTTTGTTCCGCCGACCTCTTCAAACTTTGAGGTTGAAGGGTCTACCTTATATATTCTCAGATTTGAAGGGGAGCTTCCCCATCTTGAAAGCGCTTCATCGTCAAACGCAAAAGAAAGCTTGACAGAGCTTGAAGATTTAACCGAATAAAGCTCACAAAGTTCGCCGATTACTCCGGGGTAATTTGCAAGAGCCGATGAATACTCTGCTACCTGTGTGCCGTAAACATTCGCATTGCCGTTCATCTCGGCAGTGGCTATTCCGACCGTTTCCGTTCTTGTAAACTGTACCGATTTGTCAGGGTTTTTTCCGTCGGTGGATTTATTTTTGGGACCTAAACCCGCAAGTATCTCAACGCCGTCCGTCAATCCGTCGCCGTCACTGTCGGGGTTATTCGGGTCCGAAATATTCTTTGAAATCTCGTATGCGTCCGAAAGTCCGTCGCCGTCGCTGTCGGCAAGATAAAGGCTTAATCCGTGGGACTCTTTATCGTAATCGGAAACCTTTTTGTCGTAATTTTCTTTGGTAAGTCCCATTGAGGATACACCGACAGAAGCAAGTTCGCCCGATGTTTCTATTATGTAGTCTTTGTTAAGGCTGTTTGCGTATACTCCCGCAAAGATATATACGGCGATAACGGCGACCACTCCGATTATAATTCCTCTTAAGCGCTGTTTCTTTTCTTCTTCCGTTCTGTATACGGCGCGCTTGTGCTTGGCATAGCTCTGCTCGGGCTTAATATTATCCGCCGTAACATCACGCTTTTTTTCGTCCTTCATCATATCGATTTTAAGCGGAGGAAGCTCGTCAAAAGAACGCAGACCGTCATATCTTCCGTTTCTTAAAGTCTTTGAGTTGTCGACCTTTTTTTCTCTTGCTTTTGAAAGGTCGAGTTCGTCCATCTCACCTCTTGCAGGTTCGTGGATTGTATTGAAACCGTCATCGGTTTTATAAGGCATGGTACATTGCTCCTTTTTGTGGTGTGAGTACAATACTCTATGATATATTATAGCATATCATCTTATGCAATTCAATGATATATTTGCTTAAAATACCCTGTCCGTTTGTTGCAAATTGCCTTGAAAATTTAAAAAAATATTGACTATTATAATACAATATGGTATAATAAATTCTGAATTTTTAAAAACAACATCTTGCAAGGAATGATAATATGAACGATATAGCTCAATTTTTTACCGATATGGCAAAC
>CAMGJS010000151.1 GCA_946056455.1 uncultured Clostridia bacterium
ATTGATTTCAACAGTGAAATGTTGAAAAAATAAAGCAAAATAGCCAAAACAAGCTAAAAACTTTTATCGACTTTTTTTGATATTTCGCCCTTTACAAATTGTAAGCAATCGGCTATAATTTACAATGCGTTAAGTCGGAATAATATTTTTTTGATAAAATACAAAAAGTAATCAACGGCTGTCGGGGGGTGACGGATTGAACTCGGATTTTCCAAGGATAATTACTCTTTTAAGAAAAGAGAGAAACATAAGCCAGAAAAATGCCGCTAATGACCTTGGCGTATCCCAGGCTCTCCTTTCCCACTATGAAAAAGGCATCCGTGAATGCGGACTTGATTTTCTTGTCAAAGCCGCCGATTATTACGGAGTATCCTGCGACTATCTTCTCGGACGGTCGCCCGACCCTGCGGGAAAGACAATATCCTACAACGATATTCCCGAGGCGGAAGGAAATGTCAAGACCGACGGAGTTATGATTTCCTTCAACAAAAAGCTTATCGTCAATTCCCTCAACATTCTTTTCTCGCTTGTGCAGAAAACAGGCAGTCAGACGCTTATCCGTGAAACCTCGTCGTTCATAATGCTTGCCGTATACAGAATGTTCAGAGTGGTTTATGTATCAAACCCCAAGAACGACCAGCTTTTCTTCACTATCCCCGAGGTTCTTGCGTCAAACGGAGCAGCCGCGGCTATGGGAATGTCGGAGTCTATTGCTACCGCCGCCGCAAAGGGAGTTCAGATAGGAACAAACGATTGCGCCGATGTTGACGAAAGCTCGGTGATAACATCAAAAACGCTCACCGAGGAATATCCGAGCCACGCATCATCGCTTCTCAATCTTGTCAAGAACAGCGAGGCAAGAATACAGATGCTTAACAACGCCGAAAAATAGTTACTGAAACATTATACCACATTTTTAAATAAAAATCAACAAACTAATGTCATTACGACATGAAATAAATCCTCTTTTATTTTTTGTTTTGCCCTGTCGCGTCTTTTTTGCGGCAGGGATTTTTTTGCCCTTGTTTATTGACTTTTTTCGGCAGATATGATATTATTTTTATGTATTATGTTTTTTCGGAGGAATTGCAATGAAAAAGTCCGTTGCCGCCGCTCTCGCCGCCGTTTTTATTTTCTGCGGCTGTCAGAAAAAGAGCGCAGAACGCTCCGCCTTTTTCTCAATGGACACCTTCTGCACCGTCGTTTCCCAAAGCGACACGGAGCAGATTGAAAAGGTCATAAACACCTGCTCTTATAATCTTGACGCTTATTCGGGCGAACTTTATTCCTTTAATGAAAATACTTTTACAAAAAACGAATATATATATGATATAACAAAAAAGACTTTTGCCCTAAATGATGAATTCGGCGACAGCGTTGACATCACCTCGGGCGCGCTTACTATTTTGTGGGGAATAAGCTCGGATAGTCCTGCCGTCCCCGAAAAAACAGATATTTCTATCGCCCTTGACACAATAGGCAGAGATGAAATTGTTCTTGAAAACGATACCGTTAAAAAACCGCTTTCGACAAAGCTTGACTTCGGTGCCGTTGCAAAAGGCTATGCCTGCGACCTTGTCTACTCCGAATGTGAAAAAGCAAAGACCGATTACGCAATAGTTTCTTTGGGGAGCTCATCTTTGCTCTACGGCAAAAAGCAAGACGGCTCGGACTTTCGCATTGAGATAAAAAATCCCGACGGCGATGCTCCTCTCGGAATGATAACAACTTCTGAATGTTTTGTTTCCACTTCGGGCGGATACGAGCGCTTTTTTGAAGCCGACGGCAAAAAATACTGCCACATTTTAGATACAAAAACGGGTTATCCCACAGAAAGCGACCTCGTTTCCGTGACGGTTATCTGCTACGGCGAAAACGGCGGAATAAAATCCGACTTTTTAGCGACCGACATCTTCCTTGGAGGAACAAAAAACTTAAAAAAGCACCTTGCCCGTGACGATTACAAAATCGTCGCAGCGGATAAGAACAAAAAGCTTTATGTTTCATCGGGGCTTGATTTTGAAATAAACCGAAACAGCGGGTATTCGTTATGAAATTTATAAATCTTCGTGACGGCATAATTGTCGCCGTGATTTTCCTTTCGGCTCTGCTTTTTATTTTTCTCTGTAATTTCTCTTCGGGGGATATTGCCGAAATCTCCGTGGGGGGAGAAGTAGTAAAGACAGTTTCTCTCAATAAAGACGACAGCTTTTTTGTGGGCAATGTTTCTTTTGAAGTCAAGGACGGCGAAATATCGGCGACAAGCTCTCCCTGCCACGATAAGATATGTATAAAATCGGGCGGAATAAAAAATGTGGGCGAAACGATAATCTGCCTGCCCGAAAGAGTATCCGTAAGGATAGTAGGAAAAAGCGAAAGCGACAGCGCCGACATAATTGTGGGGTGATGGCTTGAAGACAAAAAAGATAGCCGTTATGGGTTTGCTCCTCGCTCTTACATTTGCGCTCTCGGCGGTTGAAACTGCCGTGTCCGCAGGGCTCCCCGCAGGAGTAAGAATAGGTCTTGCGAATATCGTCGTTATGCTTGCACTTCTCTCTATGGGCAAAAAAGAGGCTTTGACCATAGTCGTTGCAAAGTCGGTATTTATACTTATTACAAAAGGAGTGACCGCTTTTATGCTCTCCCTTTGCGGAGGAGTAGCTTCGTTCATTGCGGTTCTTCTGCTTATAAAGTCCGAAAAAAATTCGCTTATTCTGATAAGCGTTGCAGGCGCACTCGTTCATAATATCGCGCAACTCATTGCCGCCTCGCTTATCCTTAAAAATATAAACACATTGTTCTATGCTCCCGTTCTTATTATTGCGGGAGTAATAGCAGGCAGCGCAACGGGAACAGTCATAAAAATCACACTGCCTGCCGTAAAAAAAGCCGTTAATGACAATAAATAAAGGAGTATGCTATGAGTATTAAACGATTAAACGGCGTCCACCTTAAACATTTCAAGAATACCGAGTCCGAAACAACGGTTTCCTTTCCGCTTTCGGCAAAGGTAATTCTTCCTATGGGGCAGGGTATGGGCGCACCCTGCGAGCCTCTTGTCAATGTGGGCGACAAGGTCTTTGTCGGACAAAAAATAGGCGACAGCGACAAGTTTATGTCTGTCCCCGTTCATTCAAGTGTTTCGGGAACGGTAAAGGAACTCCGCGAATACGCTCTTCCCGGTGGAAGGTACTGCAAGGCTGTCGTTATTGAGTCAGACGGCAAGCAGACTGTCGATGAAACTATCGCTCCGCCCGAGATTAAAACAGCCGACGATTTTATCAAAGCTGTCCGTGAAAGCGGCGCTGTCGGTCTCGGCGGCGCAGGATTCCCCACTCATGTCAAGCTGAGATTTGAAAATCATGTGGATACGCTTATTATCAACGCGGCGGAATGTGAGCCGTATATCACCTCCGACTACCGCGAAATGATGGAAAACCCGTCGGATGTCTATGACGGCATAAAGCTTATGCTCGAAAAGCTCAACATTAACCGAGCAAAGCTCTGTATCGAAAAGAACAAGCCCAAGGCGATAAGGTTATTCTCAAAAATGGCGGCAAAGGACAATGCGCTCGATGTGGTTACGCTCCCGTCAAAATATCCGCAGGGAGCTGAAAAAATGCTCCTCTTTACCGCAACGGGCAGAGTCGTCAAAGAAAACGAACTCATCGCCGCCGAAAACGCCATTGTGGTAAATGTTTCAACCGTAGCGTTCATAAACAGATATATAAAAACAGGTATGCCCCTTATCTCGCGCAGACTTACCGTTGACGGCGACGCTGTGGGAATGCCCTGCAACATAGAGGTTCTTCTTGGAACGACCATCAAGGATATTCTCGACTACTCAAACGCAAAGGA
>CAMGJS010000152.1 GCA_946056455.1 uncultured Clostridia bacterium
ACCAAATGCAAGTATAAGCGTAATAATCATATCAAGAATACTTACGCTTGTGATGTTTTCCAAAAAGCTTGATTTAAAGATATCGTTAAAAGTCATAATATTTCTCCTTTTTAACCATAAATTCTGCCAGTTGCATATTTTGAAAAAGCTCCACTATGAAGATTTTCAATTGATACAGCGTCTTTTATAATATCAGGTAGGAACGAATCCCATTTTACCTCAAGTATTATTGAATCAGAAACCGGCAATGTAACACAATTTTCGTTAAAAAAATCTGTGCAGTTAAGACTGGAACGAATGTTATAATCGATTGTTACGCGCACATTTCCCGCAGGAAAAACGAAAGGTTCTCTTGTGTAATCTACAATGTTTTTTGGCTTCAAACCCTCTGTAGTCATTTTTGAATACAACTCCACAATAAGTTGGCTTTTTGAATATAGCATCCATTCAATGTTTCCGTTAATAATAGATTGCACTTGTTCCGGAGTAATAGAAGCACTTAGTTTTCCTGTCATATCACAATGCTTTATTTTTTTCTCAAGGCGGATAACCGAAGCGTCGTAGTTGTAACATCGTATGCGGAATTTTTCCCGATGATTTACGCCGTTGATTTTTTCTCTTAATGCTTTGTCTGAAATGTTGTCAAAATATAAGCTTCTGATAGTGTATTTTCCGTTTACCGAATTTTCATCATCATAAGCGATGGCACTTAGCCTTTGTTTGATTATCATCATATCTGATAAACTTATCTCATGCTTTATTTCGTGTCTGAAATGCATAATATCACCTCTTTTCATTTGCAATTATACATTCTTTTGCTGAATTATTGCTGAAAAAAGGTGAGCAAACAGTTATACTTCGGTGACTTTAATGTGAAAATTTGAATTTTTTCAGGATGAATTAAGCTTTAAGTTGTATTATTAATTTATATCAGGCAGATTTAGGAGGGATATTATGAGAATTCTGATTGTGGAAGATGAGAAAGTTTTAGCTGATTCTTTGAAAATTCTTCTGAATTCCAGAGGATTCGAAGCAGAAGCAGTGTACGACGGGGAAGATGGCGAACAATATGCTTCGCTTAATATATATGATTTAATAATACTTGACATAATGCTTCCTAAACAGAATGGTTATACAGTGGCGGAAAAAATCAGAAAAAAACAATGTTCTGTTCCTATACTTATGCTCACCGCTAAATCAGATATTGAAGACAAGGTGAAGGGACTGAATTCGGGCGCGGATTATTATTTAACAAAACCATTTGATTCAAGAGAGCTTATTGCCTGCGTTAACGCTCTGCTTCGCAGACAGGGAAACGGATTGAATGAGCTTTCATTCGGAAACACCAGGCTTGATCTTGAATGCGCAATTCTTATACACGAAGAAAACAGTGTAAGATTATCGTCGAGAGAATTTGAAGTTATGCGTATTCTTATGCTTTCAGGTGAAAAGCATATTTCCAAGGAAGCCTTATTGACAAAGGTATGGGGGTATGACTCAAACGCAGTTGAAAATCATGTTGAGGTATATGTGGGTTTTTTGAGAAAAAAGCTCAGAAGTATCGGTTCTGATATACGAATAGAAGCTATAAGGCGTTTAGGTTACCATCTGGAGTGTGAAAAAAATGCTGAGAAAACTGAAGATTAAATTTATAATAATTATTATGACAGTAGTTACAGTCTTATTTGCAGGTGTTTTCGGGTTCGTTCTTCATACTACAAAACAAAATATCGAGAAGGAAAGCTTAAAAATGATGCAGTCTGCGGCATTCAAGCCGATTAAACCGAATCCCGATATGTCAGTACACGATAAACGGGGTAATATGAAATCCCCTTTTTTTACGGTTCAAATAGAGGCAGATGGAGAGTTTATCGTATCAGGAAACAGTTTGTATGATATCACAGATGATGAGTTGATAAAAGATATTGCAGATAAGGCTCTGTCGGACGGAAAACAGAACGGAATAATCTCCGACTATAACCTTCGCTATTGCAAGGTCAAGCAGGACAAAAACGAAGTACTGGTGTTCGAGGATATTTCAAGTGAAAGGGCTATGCTTGATGAACTGATACGAAATTGTATTTTAATAGGTATTGTCGGATATGTTATCTTTTTTGCGATCAGCATCATACTTGCCGAATGGGTGACACGACCTGTTGAAAAAGCGTGGAATGAACAGAAACAGTTTGTTGCAGACGCTTCTCACGAACTTAAAACTCCGCTTACTGTTATTATGACAAACGCTGAAATGCTTACTGATAACGGTTATAACGAAAACGAAAAGGATAATTTTACAAAAAACATTCTCACTTCGTCAAAACGAATGAGAGGACTTGTAGAAAATCTTCTGGAACTGGCAAGAATGGACAGCGGATCTTCTGATTTGGAACACGAAAAGCTTGATTACAGTAGGCTTGTAAATGACAGTATACTTCCTTTTGAACCGATTTTTTATGAAAATGATATGGAAATCATGTTCGACATTGAGGGTAATATATATGTTCGCGGAAATAAATCAAAACTGACTCAGGTTGTGAATATCCTGCTTGATAACGCATTGAAATACTCCGATAGCACTTCTCAGGTAAGGGTTCTGTTAAAGAGTGCCGGAACATCGCATTGTTTGCTGTCTGTATCCGGTAAAGGAGACAGTATTTCCAAGGAAGATTGTAAAAATATATTCAAGCGCTTCTATCGTGCCGATAAATCAAGGACTGATAACCATAGCTACGGCCTGGGTTTATCTATCGCTGACAGTATTATAAAGGAACATAATGGTCGTATATGGGCAGAAAGCGAAAGCGGATTAAACACTTTTTTTGTTATGCTTTCAACAGAATAGTATAGCAATTTACCGAACAAGTGACAAAAAACAAAGCCACGCTTTCTATGCGTGGCTTTTATAAAGCGATTTATTATTTTTTAAGATTTGTACCAAGAACATCAGAAACCTCTGTGATGGATACAAAGGCGTCAGGGTCGGCTTTTGCCACAATGCTTTGAAGCAAAGGAATTTGAAAACGGTTTACTACTACAAAAATCATTTTCTTTTCACGCTGCGAATAATAACCCTTTGCGTCAATTTCGGTTATTCCGTGACCAAATTCTTTCGAAAGAGCGGCGCAAACCTTTTTTCGTGCTCAGTAATTATCATTACCGACTTTGCTTTGTCAAGACCTTCCACAATAAAATCCACCGCTTTTATTGCTACGGCATAGGTGACTATGGAATAAAGCGGTAAAGTCCAGCTGTGAAATACGCATCCTATTATTATGTATAGAATTACATTGTATATCATTACAAAGGTTCCTACAGTTATTCCGATTTTTTTCGCAAAAATAGCGGCAAGTACCTCAATTCCGTCGAATGCACCGCCAAATCTTAATGTAAGACCGCTTCCTGCTCCTGAAATCAGACCGCCGAATACTGCGCAAAGTAATAAATCTGTGCCTGCAAACGGAGAGGAAGAGGCAACATCTATCGGCAGAACATATGAGATAATATACGATGCGGCTGAATAGACAAATACTGCCCATAGTGAATATATTGTGAAAATGATACCCTTCTTTTTCAACCCGAATAGAAACAGAGGAACATTAAGCACAACAAGAAATATTGAGAGTGAAAGATATTCCGGGGTGATTTGCCATAGAAGCATAGATGTTTCCGAAATACCGCTGTCATAGAGGTTAACAGGCGCTAAAAACATTGTAACGCCTATTGAGTTTATTATTCCTGCAAAAAACAATATAATTATGTTCTTTATACTTATTCCTTTTATTATGCCTTTCAACGATGTCATTATATCACCTCTTTGTATATGATTTAATTAA
>CAMGJS010000153.1 GCA_946056455.1 uncultured Clostridia bacterium
GCTCTTCCGATCTTAGACAAGCTATGCGATTTTGACGAAAGCGAAATCGAAACCATAGAGGAAATCCCCACAAACGAAAACGGAACATTTCTTGACAACCTCAAAAAAGCAACGGTCGAGCACCCTTACATAAAGCCTTTTGTTAAAAACAAGGAGCGTCATGAAACAGATAACAAAGAATAAAAAACGGCTGACGGGCTATATTGCGGGGTTTATCGCCTCGCTGATAATGACTGTTGTATGCGTGGGAGTTTTGTCGTCGGTTGAAGCGTATGCTGCATACGACATTCCCGAGCCTGCCGCAACGACGGAGCAGACTACTGTTCCCGTTGAAACCACAGTTCCCTATGAAACGCCCGTTACCGACGGCGACAACGAGGGACTTTTAGGTCTTCTTGCATTAAACGACAACAACGGAACCCTTGACCTTGTAATACTCATCACGATACTGACGCTTGCGCCGTCGGTGCTGTTGATGTTCACCTGCTTTACAAGGATAATAATTGTATTTTCGCTTCTGAGAAACGCAATGGGTACTCAGACAGTTCCGCCCAATCAGGTTATGGTGGGGCTTGCGTTTTTTCTCACGCTGTTTGTAATGTCCCCCGTTCTTTCTGAGATAAACGAGGTGGCATACAAGCCCTATAAGGCAGGAGAAATGACAACGATTGAAGCGTGTCAGGCGGCGACAGACCCCTTGAAAGAGTTTATGCTAAAACAGACGGAGACCGACAGCCTTGAATTTTTCTGTGAAATATCGGGCGAGGAATTTGTCACGGGAGAGGACGCGATGAAGATTTCCTTCAAGACGGTCACACCCGCGTTTATCCTCAGCGAGATCAAAAAGGCTTTTACAATAGGTTTTCTGATATTCATTCCTTTTCTTATAATAGATATAGTAGTATCGAGCCTGCTTATGTCGATGGGTATGATTATGCTTCCTCCTGCGACAATTTCCTTGCCGTTCAAGATACTTATGTTCGTTCTTGTTGACGGCTGGCAGCTGCTTATAGGCTCGCTTATTGCAGGGTTCAATGTCTGATGGAGGTTTAAATGACTGAGTCCGAAGTTCTTGAAGTGTTCAGGAGCTGTATGCTGATAGTTTTACAGCTTGCAGGTCCCGCGCTTATCGCAAGTATGATAATAGGTCTTATCATCGCTATTTTTCAGGCGGCAACGCAGATTCACGAACAAACCCTTACCTTTGTTCCGAAGCTTGTCGGTATTGCCGTTCTGCTTTTCATTATGGCGTCCTGGATAATGGCACAGATGAGCGACTTTGTCACGGCGATTTTTGACAAGATAGCCCGATTGTAGCAAAAAGGAGGAGCATTTTCGTGGAAGATAACGCTCTTTTCTGGGAGGCTTTGCAAAGTAATTTCCAGGCGAACATCCTCATTTTTGCAAGAGTTGTCGGAATATTCGCTTTTAACCCCATTTTTTCAAGGACAAATATCCCAAACAGAGTAAAAGTCGGAGCTTCCTTTGCTCTTACCCTTATGATTTCGGGCGGAGTGATAGCTTCGTCTGATATTGCCGCAATAAATTACGGAAGCTTTCTTGAATTTGCCGTTGCCGCAATGCTTGAAACGGCGATAGGTCTTATCTTAGGCTTTCTGACAAATATGTTCGTTTCGATGATACTCTATGCAGGAGAAATGATGGATACTGCGTCGGGGCTTGGAATGGCAAAGGTGTATGACCCCGGAACAAGACAGCAACAGGCAATTTTCGGAACATATATGAACTATATGTTTTTGATTTATTTCTTCATAACAAACTCACATTTGCAATATATAAAAATCTATCTGCTTTCCTATCAGATTGTCCCTCTGGGAGTTGAGTCCATAGGCACCGATGTTCTTCTCACCATAGTCGAGTATATGAGCGTGCTTTTCACACTTGCGTTGAAGCTTGCTCTGCCCGTTGTTATGGCGGAGATTATAATAGAAGTCTGCGTCGGTATCCTTATGAAGACTGTCCCAACGATTCAGGTAATGACAATAAACATTCAGATAAAGGTAATAGCAGGTATTCTTCTTATGTTTTCACTCGCCGTTCCCCTTTCGGGAGCGATAGAAAAATATATGGCGGATATGCTTGAAAGTATCGAGAGTATTCTGCCTATGCTGTCACCTTAAAGTCGGTTCTTTTGAAAAAGGGGGGATATAGGCTATGGCAGATTCAGGCTCTGAAAAAACCGAACAGCCTACTTCCCGAAAACTAAGAAAAGAACGGGAAAAGGGGCATGTTCCTCTAAGTAAGGATGTAATAACAGCCGTTTCGGTAATAGCTTCCTTCTGGGCGATAAAAATGTTCGGAAAGCTTATATATACCCAGCTTTTCAACTCGATGGAATACTGGTTCAGACAAGCGTCGGGGAATGTTGCCGAAGGAGTTTTTTCTACCGCCGAGGGCGATATTCTCAGTATCTTTGTGAGAATTGCAACGACAGTTCTTGTTGCGGCAGGACCTCTGCTTCTGATTTCAATGTTCTTATCCATTCTCACAACGGGAGTCCAGACGAGGTTTCTTGTTTCTTCCGAGGCATTAAAGCCGAAGCTTGACCGTTTTAATCCCATAAACGGAATAAAGAACCTTTTTTCGTCAAGACAGCTTGTTGAGCTTTTAAAATCGCTGATAAAAATCGTTATAATCATTGCAGTGATATGGATACAGCTCCGTGCAGAGATAACAAACCTTGCAAGACTTTTTGACACCGATATTCTTTCGGCTCTTGTCTATGCCTGCTCGGTGATATTCGATGTTGTAATGTCCGTCAGCATAGCCTTTGCGGCGGTTGCGGCGGCGGACTTTATGTATCAGCGCTGGAAGTACAAAAAAGACCTTATGATGACCAAAGAGGAAGTCAAGGAGGAATACAAGCAGACCGAAGGCGACCCGAAGATAAAGGGCAAGATAAAACAAAAACAACAGCAGATGGCTATGGCACGAATGATGCAGGAAGTCCCCAAAGCCGATGTTGTCATAAGAAACCCTACGCATATCGCTATTGCGATAAAATACGATAAAGACAAGGATGTTGCACCGAGAGTTATTGCAAAGGGCGCCGATAATGTCGCGATGAAGATAATAGAAGTCGCCTCCGAGCACGAAGTTCTTATGCAGGAAAACATCCCCTTAGCGCACGCCTTATATGATGAAGTAGACATAGGAAATTATATTCCGCCTGTCTTTTATGAAGAAATAGCAACGATTTACACCTGGATCTACGAGGTTCAGAACCTTGCAAGACCTTAGCATACTAAACGGGAGAATTTGTAATGAAGAGGATACTCAACAGCGCAGTTGCGATATTTGTTATTCTTGTCGTAGTGCTTATAATCATTCCGCTGCCGACAGGACTTATCGACTTTGCTATCGTTATAAATATTGCTCTTTCGCTTATCATTCTTCTTATGTCGATGCTTATAAAAAATGTTCTCGACTTTTCTGTTTTCCCGTCTATTCTTCTTATCACAACCCTTTTCAGATTAGGGCTTAATGTTTCAACCACACGACAAATCCTCGGCAACGCGGGCGACGCGGGCAAGGTTGTAAAGACCTTCGGCGAGTTCGTTATTCAGGGAAACGCCGCCGTTGGATTTATCATATTCATTATCATAGTAGTAGTTCAGTTCCTCGTTATCACCAAGGGTGCCGAGCGTGTATCCGAAGTTTCGGCAAGATTTACCCTCGACGCTATGCCCGGTAAGCAGATGGCTATTGACGCCGACCTTAACACAGGGCTTATCGACGAGCAGGAAGCAAAGAAAAGAAGAGCCGATGTTCAGCGTGAGGCGGACTTCTTCGGAGCAATGGACGGAGCCAG
>CAMGJS010000154.1 GCA_946056455.1 uncultured Clostridia bacterium
TATCTTATTAAGAGCCACAATGTGTTCGCAAGGCTTGCAACGGGATAGCAAAAGTAGATGCGAATGGAAAGAGTTAAACGATTTTTTGCGTCTGAGCAAAAAATCAGGCTCCGCGCCAGCGGTCGCGTTTTGCCTCCTTTTTCGCGAAACAAAAAGGAGGTCGCTGTGCAAGGCTCTGAAAGAGCCGACAGCGAAACCTAAATTAAAAGCACACAAAGCGTGCTTCGACTTTTTGCGAAACAAAAAGGAGGTCGTCCCGAGCACGAGGGCGAAACACTCTTGCACACCAAAGGTGTGCTTCAACTTTTACAAAGCAAAAGAAAAGGGTATCGGAATTTTCCGATACCCTTTTTTACGGCTTTCAGCCTTAGTCCTTATAATTCATTCCTATCTTGACAGCCTTCATATTCGCTTCAAGAAGATTTGCCTTTTTCGGCGGAATACATTTTGACATCGCCTTTTCAACTGTTTCAAGGTCGAGAATACCCGTTTCCTTGATAAGCTTGCCGAGCAGAATGATATTCGCCATTCCCGAAAGACCGTTGTCCGTTGCAAGCTGTGTTGCGGGAACATAGTAGCAGTCAATGTCCTTGCGGTCTGTGGTGACATCAACCATTGTGCTGTCAACAAAAACCTTTGCGCCCTTCTTTGCTGTTCCTATGAACTTTTCAAAAGAGGGTGTGTTCATAACGATAAGAAGATTAGGGTCGTTAACAAGGGGAGAACCTATAGGCTCATCGGAAATACATACAGAACAGTTGCAGGTTCCTCCGCGCATTTCTGGGCCGTAAGAGGGGAGCCACGAAACTTCCTTTTCTGCGATAAGTCCGCCGTAGGCAAGAGCCTTTCCTGCAAAGAGGATACCCTGTCCGCCAAAGCCTGCAAGAATGATTTCGTTAGTCATTGTTTTCGCCCTCCTTGTCCTTGTAAACTCCAAGGGGATAGTAAGGAATTACTTCGTTGCGGAGTCTTTCGATAGCCTCGATGGGAGAAAGTCCCCAGTTTGTCGGGCAGGTAGAAAGAACCTCGACAATAGAAAAGCCTTTCTTGTCCTTCTGATTTTCAAATGCCTTGCGGATAGCCTTTTTAGCTTCCTTGATATGAGGAACGCTGTCAACGGCAACTCTCTGTGCAAGAGCTGTTCCGTCAAGGGTTGAGAGCATTTCGCATACTCTTACGGGGTAGCCCTGGATTTTCGGGTCTCTTCCGTAAGGTGTTGTCTGTGTTACCTGACCGGGAAGAGTGGTGGGAGCCATCTGTCCGCCCGTCATACCGTATGTTCCGTTGTTTACAAAGATAACTACGATATTTTCTCCTCTTGTTGCGGCGTGAACGGTTTCAGCAGTACCTATTGCGGCAAGGTCGCCGTCGCCCTGATATGTAAATACGAATTTATCGGGGTTTGAACGCTTAACGCCCGTTGCAACGGCAGGAGCTCTTCCGTGGGGAGCTTCAATCATATCGCAGGCAAAGTAATCATAAGCCATAACCGAGCAACCAACGGGACAAACTCCGATAGCGTCGCCCTCAATGCCCATTTCGTCGATTACTTCGCAAAGAATTCTGTGGATTATTCCGTGAGTACAGCCGGGGCAGTAATGTGTTGAAACATCAAGAAGAGCCTTCGGTCTTTCAAATACAACAGCCATTATTTTTTACCTCCGATTTTCTTGATTTCTTCTAATACCTCAACGGGCTTCATAATCATACCGCCCGTTCTGCCCATAAATTCAACGGGCTTTGAGCAGTTGATAGCAAGCTTTACATCGTCAATCATCTGTCCCATTGACATCTCGACAACAAGGAACTTTTCTGCCGACTTTGCCGCTTCGTTGATCTGCTTTACGGGGAACGGCCAGAGAGTCTTCGGGCGGACAAGTCCTGCCTTGATACCCTGTTCTCTTGCCATATTTACGGCGGATTTTACAACTCTTGCGGTTGCGCCGTATGCTACGAGAGTGATTTCAGCGTCATCGGTGAGGTACATTTCTGCGTCAGCCTCTGTCGCCTTGATTTTTTCGTATCTTTCGTATCTTTCAAAGACATTCTTTTCAAGCTGTTCGGGTTTGAGGTAAAGGGAGTTTATGATGTTGTGCGCTCTCTTTCCGCCGTGACCGTTTGCCGCCCAGGGCTTTTCAACCTGTTCTGCCTTGATTTCGGGGAACTCGATAGGTTCCATCATCTGTCCGAGGAAGCCGTCGGCAAGAATCATAGCGGGCATTCTGTATTCGTCAGCCTTGTCAAAAGCCTTAACGACCATATCAACCATTTCCTGAACGGAAGCAGGAGCGTATACAAGAAGCTGGAAGTCGCCGTGACCGAGAGCCTTTGTAGCCTGCCAGTAGTCAGCCTGAGAAGGCTGGATACCGCCGAGTCCGGGGCCGCCTCTCTGAACATTGATGATAACGGCAGGAAGGTCCGAACCTGCTATGTAGGAGATACCCTCCGATTTAAGTGAAATTCCGGGTGAAGAAGATGAAGTCATAACTCTTGTTCCCGTTGACGAAGCTCCGAGAACCATGTTTATTGCGGCGATTTCAGATTCCGCCTGCAAGAAAAGTCCGCCTGCTTTGGCAAAGTTCTTTGCAAGATAAGCAGAAATTTCTGTCTGCGGAGTGATGGGGTATCCGAAAAAGCACTTACAGCCTGCTCTTATTGCGGCCTCGGCAAGAGCCTCGTTACCCTTCATAAGTTTTCTTTCCAAGTGTGTCAGCTCCTTTAAAAAATCTTACTTGTTGATGATTATAGCACAATCGGGGCACATTGTAGCGCACATAGCGCAGCTTATGCAAGCGTCCTGGTCGATGCAGTGTGCAGGGAAATACCCTTTTGCGTTTCTCTTTTCCTTGTTAAGCTCGACGATTTTCTTCGGGCAGGCTGAAACACAAAGTCCGCAACCCTTGCATCTGTCGAAAATAACAGACATTTTTTCCATAGTTTCATCTCCTTAAAAAATGTTTTATCAAATGGGACAAACCCTCATTCTTCCCATACGGGCTTTACAAAAACGCTGTTTCTGTAAACGATTTCCGCCACCGACAGAAAATCGGGGCAGGTTGTGCAGAATATCGGCAGACCTGTTTTTTCCGACACTTTTTCCGCAAAGGCGATGCCCTCTTTTATATTTTCCGCCGTTGTTTCTTTTCCAAGATTTGAATTATTTACAATAGCCGTAGCCTTCATTCGCGAACAACGCTCGATTTCGGGCAGAAGTTCGGAACATTCGTCAATTCCGTCGCCGATATATCTGAACCTGTTGACAACATAGAAAAAGTCGATATCCTCTGAAAACGGCTCAAAAGCCTTTGCATATCTTCCCAGCGCAAGAGCGCCGTCGTCGTCCCCACCGACATCTATTATAAGATAGCCGTCATCGGTAGCTATTCTTTCAAGGTCGAAGGAAATCGCAGGAATGTCAAGGTTGGTGTTTGCATACATCGGCTTTATGAGAGAAATGTTCCGCTCGCCGAAAAGCTCAGTGAAGTCAGCCGTCCTGAAATACGGGTTTACTATGTCAAGGTCGACAACGGTTACCTTTTCGCCCTTTTCTGCAAGAGAAACGGCAAGGTTTGCCGAAAAATTTGTCTTTCCGCTTCCGTAGTGACCTGTTACAATATTTATCTTTTTCATAAAAATACCTCTTTGATGTAATATTATATCACATCTCGACTTAATTTGCAAATTTTTTTTGAAAGAGTTTTTTTAAAAAACTCTGAAAGAGTGCTTTTAATTTTGTTTCGCTGTCGTCGAAGGGAGTTGAAGCACACCTTTGGTGTGCTTTTAGTTTAGGTTTCGTGAACGGCTGTGCGAGGCTTTCGTGGCGAAGT
>CAMGJS010000155.1 GCA_946056455.1 uncultured Clostridia bacterium
AAGAAATATGAGATTTCTTTTATCAACGATAAATGTAGCCAGCTTTATCATAAAGCCGTTATCTTCATCATCAACCTTTGTCAAGGACTTTTCTTTCAGCATAGTATATCCTCCGCTCAATAAATTCAAGGAATATTCTATTATCATTCCGAGCCAAGTTCAATATACAAACTGCACTTTTTGTAAAATTTATTAGACAAATTGCTAAAAGTGTATAGACAAAATACAAAGGATACTGTATAATAAAGTCAGATAATAAAAAAGGAAGTGGAAAAATGCCGAATAAAGAGCTTTCAACATCAATGAAAAATCAGTTTGCAGAGGCGATGAAAAAGCGTCTTACATATATGAGCTTTGATAAAATCACCGTTACTCAGCTTGCAAAGGACTGCGGAGTGAACAGACAGACCTTTTATTATCATTTTGAAGATATTTTTTCTCTTATGGAATGGTGTCTGAAACACGAGGTAAAAAATATCTGCTTTTTTGAAAACGGAGCTTTTCAATGGAAGGAAAGTATGGAGCGCCTTATCGACTATATTTCAAAAAACAACGCGCTTTGCGTTGCAGTTTTAAATTCAATGGGGCACAGAAGGCTAAAAAAAATTCTTATGGAAGACATCGAAAGTCTTATCAGAGAGGTAATAAAGAATTACAATCCCGACGCTGAGCTTTACAGCGAAAATGCAGAATTTTACATAAGATTTTACGCTTTGGCTGTGGGTGAGCTTTTGGAATGTTGGATTTTAGGAGAAATAAATCTTTCAACAGAAAGGCTTATTGCAAACATAGAATATATTATCAGAAAAAATATTCCGCAGATGATAGAATAGAAAAATGGTATCCGAATATATTTTCGGATACCATTTTTACTTATTTTTGAAGTAATCTTACCGCACAATGCTCAAGTCCTGCTGAGCCTATACTTAGAGCGTCCTCGTTAAATCTTACCTTGGGGTTATGCGCCGAGAAGTTTCCTCGCTCGTCCTCAAAGCCTGCCGAAATATACACAAATGCAGACGGAACTTTCTCGGCGATAACCGCAAAGTCCTCCGAAGCATTCGCTTTCATTGAGGGTATTCCGCTGAGGTTCAGCTCTTTAAGATACCCTGCAACCTTTTCGGTTACGACCTCATTGCATACAAGAGGAGGAACATCGGAAAGAGAAATCACCTCTGCCGTTCCGCCGTAAGTTTTTGCGGTATTTTCTGCTATTTCTCTTATTCTTCGTGTGAGCAGTTCCCTTTCCGCCTTATCGTCGGTGCGAAGAGTTCCCTCCATAACGGCGGTATCGGGAATGATATTCGCCGCACTTCCTCCGCAAAGTTTTCCTATTGTGAGAACATTTGTCCTTTCGGGGTTAGCCTCTCTTGCAATGAGCGACTGAAAGCCAGAATAAATCTCAACCGCTATTCTCAACGGGTCAACGGTGAGGTTAGGGTACGCTCCGTGTCCGCCCTTGCCTTTTATTTCAATTCGGAACATATCCACAGACGACATCATAACCTTGCCACTGTTATACATATATGAGCCGGGCAACAGCTTTCCCGGTGCTACATGAAAAGCGAGCGCCATATCGACATCGGGGTTTTTGAGAATACCGTTTTCAATCATATTCTTACTGCCCTCAAAGGTTTCCTCGGCAGGCTGAAACATAAGCTTTACCGTTCCGTTAAGCTCGCTTTCACATTCTTTGAGCATCTTTGCCGCAGTAAGAAGCATTGCGGCGTGGCAGTCGTGTCCGCAGGCGTGAGCGGCATTTGTGCAGCTTGAAAAGTTTTCTCCGCTTTCTTCGCTCATCGGCAGAGCGTCCATATCCGCACGGAGAAGAAGAACAGGTTCGCCCTTGCCGAGAATTGCCGAAACGCCCTTTCCGCAAGGTACAGGCTCAATGCCGTATTCCGAAAGCTTTTTTGAAACATATTCGCAAGCTTTGGGCATATCAAGTCCGTACTCGGCATTTTTGTGAAAGAAACGGCGGTTTTCAATAGTTTCCTCTTTGAGTTCCTTTGCTCTTTTTAAAAAATCCATAGTAATCACCCTTTTATCAGTATTCTGTACATTTAATTATCAAATATCCGCATAAAAAGGCTCGCTTACCTAAAAAATCAAGAGAGCCTTTTTCTGTTTACTTTTCGCCGTCAACAACAAGAGTTGCCGAGCCGTATGCTTTATATGGTCTGCCGTTTTCGTCAAATTCGGCGGTATATCTTACATGAAAAGGTATTCTGTCGGCGGTGAGAGGGATAATAGCCTCAAAGCTTTTCGCTCCGTTGTCAAGCTGTTTATGCCAGTCACGGTACATATCGGCAAAATCAGCAGGAAAAAGTCCCGATTCTATAACGGGTTCGGGATAATTTTTCACGACTGCGGGCATACCCAGTTCCCTTCGGCAACGCGAGCAGGGATACATATTCTTTGTATCGACATCGTACTCCCAACAGAAGATATTTGCGTGGTCAACGGCTTGCCTCAGCTTTTTCTCGTTATCTGAAATATTCTTTTCCTTGGTGATATTTCTTATCGTTCCGTGGAAAAGATAAAGTCCCTTTGATTTTCCGATAAGACGCATATAAGTTCTTATACAAAGCTCATCATCTCCGCAACAATCTGAATGAATCTTGCGCCAGGTTTCGCAGGTTTCTTCTTCTCCGCTTTCTATCGCACGCATAATTGTATCAACATATATTCTGCGGTTTTCCTCGTCAAGACCTAAGCTTTTCAGCGAAAGAATAACCTCTCTCTGAGTGGTGTTCATTCCAAGCTCTTTTATGTATTTTTCGTTGACGCGAAGAATTTCTATGCTGTCGTGCGTTTTGTCATAGGAAAAGATAGCCGCGCCGCCAACAAAATTATTGAAAACAAAGGTTTCAACTGTATCGGGGCTCCAGAACCGCTCTGCGTCAATGCCGTCCATTATCTTCATAGCAGGCTTTGTTTCGGTACTCTTTCCCGTTTCAAGCAGTTTTTCAAAATCTTCTGCCACAACGGGTTTTGAATAAAGGTACCCTTGAATATATTCACAGCCGATGCTTTTCATATAGTCAGCCTGCTCGACCGTTTCTACTCCCTCAACGATAATCGGAGTTTCAAGCCAGTTTGCCATTCTGACTATTGAGCTTATGATTATTCCGCCCCTGCCGCTTATCTCGCCTTTCAAGAAAATCATATCAAGCTTTATTATGTCAACCTTGATGTCCTTTAAGACATTGAGCGAGGAATATCCGCTTCCGAAGTCGTCCATCTCGACAATATATCCGAGAGAATGGAAAATGTCAAGTATTCTTGCAAGATAATCGTTACCCTCAACGGCGGCACTTTCTGTTATCTCAACACGAAGATATTTGACGGGGACATTATACTTTTTTCGTATACATTCCATATTGTCTATAAAATCGGGGCAGAAAACATCGTGTCTTGAAACATTGAACGATATGGGTACAACGGTAAGTCCTTTTTCAAGACAGCTTGCCACAATGGAGCAAAGCTCCTCAAAAACATATAAATCAAGCCTTGTTATCATACCGTTGGACTCAAAAAGCGGAATAAAGTCCCCAGGGGATTGTATGCCGTATTCGGGGTGAATCCAGCGGACAAGCGCTTCTGCTCCCACAAGTCTTTTGTTAGAATGGTTATACTGTGGCTGATAATATATTTTAAACTGCCGTTCTTCAAATGCTCTTTCAACAGCGTCAAGCATTTCGCTTTTGCCCATCGGGTGAAATCTTGTTTCGTTCTGCATAAGATTTTTCGCTCCCTTTCTGCAAAATGTATTTATATAATTATATCATCAAATGTCACAATATGTAATATGCACAATA
>CAMGJS010000156.1 GCA_946056455.1 uncultured Clostridia bacterium
GATGTTCCTGCGCCGATGTCAACAAGAGCAATATTTATAAGTCTTACTTCGGGCGGAATAATAACATTCATAGCGGCGATAGGTTCAAGAGTAAGGCTTATTACTTCAAGTCCTAACTTATCCGTAACGGCATAAAGGCTTTCGACTACCGTTTCGGGCAGAAATGCCGCAAGCATATCTACTGTTACGGTCTTTCCTCTGTGCCCTACAAAGCTTTTTATGGGATAATCGTCAAGATAGAAATTTACTATGCTGTGACCAACGCAGTAAAAGCAGACAGCCTCATCGGGATTTTCGTTGTCAAGCTCTGTCTGAGCCTGCTGAACAGCCTCCATCTCAAAAGAGCGCACCATTTCTTCTGTTATGGTATCTCTGCCCTCAATGTCAATGTCCACCCTGACATGCTTTGTACGAAGCGCTCTTCCCGCTGCGGCGATAGCAACCTTTGTCAGCTTTATTCCGAGGTTTTCTTCAAGCTTTGCAATAACCCTTGACGCGATTTTTGCAACCTCGTCAATGTCTTCAATCTGACCGTCAATCATTGCACGCTTGTTATGGGGAACTGAAACATAGTCGATAATATGAAAATCGTCGTCGCGCTTTTCTCCCACAACGCCGACAACCGTTCTTGTTCCTATATCAAGTGAGAAATAAACCTCGCCCTTGGGAACATATTTTTTTATCTCGGCGGCTTTTTGCGCCGCGCTTTTTCTGCCACGAGGCATATTTTTTTCACTCCTTTATGCTGTGGGGTTGCTGAGAGCGTCAATGATACGCTGAACAACCATTTCAACGGGCGCGTCGCCGTCAACGGTGATAGACGAGTGGTCGGTATAAACCGAAGCGCGCTCCGCATAAAGATTTTCAAGCTCTATTCTCGATTTTGTCATAACGAGGGGGCGACCTCTGCCAAGGTCCTCACGCATAATTCTTTCATAGCATACATCAAACGGAACATTTATGAAAACCACTTCACCGCTTGAATTTGCGGCTTTTGAAGCTTCTTCGGAAAGAATTGCTCCTCCGCCGAGAGCTATTACTCCGCCTGCGTTTGAAAGCTCAAGCATTGATTTGATTTCAAGTTTGCGGAAGTATTCCTCGCCGTCGATATCGAATATATTCTTTATAGACCTTCTTTCACGCTTGACAATGTACTCGTCAAGGTCGGTAAAAGGAAAAGCGGACTTATTGTTATGCCCTAACCACTCGGCAAGCGCTCTGCCGACGGTTGACTTTCCGCATCCCATAAATCCGCAAAGATAAATTGTAAGCATAAATCAAGTCCCCTTATAATCAATTATTTCTGATTTTTTCGTTCATCTGTTCAATGATAGCGGCAATGTCGTTTTCATTAAAGCTTGCGCCGTACCATATCTCGTGTGCCGCAACAGCCTGATAAACAAGCATAGCCATTCCGCCCACAGCTGTTTTGCCCTCTTTTTCAAAAAGCTTCATCAGCTTTGTTTTTACGGGGTTATAGATAGCGTCAAACATAGCGCCGCAGGAAGAAACAACGCTCTCCCCCACGGGCGAAAAATCAACCTTCGGGAACATTCCCACAGGGGTTGAATTAACAAGCAGGTCGTACTCTCCGCTTATTTTATCGAGAGAAACAACTGTAGTGTTTTCGCTGTTCGGCAATGTGGCGATAACTTCTTTTGCGTGAGGGATTTCTTCTTCGAGAACGGCAACAGTAAGCTTTCCTCCGTGAATAAGAGCCTCAGCCGCCATCATTCTTCCCACTCCTCCGCAACCTAAAAGAAGCGTTCTTCCCGAAAGTGAAAGTCCGCTTGCTTCAAGCGAACGGATAAAGCCTATACAATCGGTGTTGTACCCTTTGCTTTCGCCGTTTTTTGTTGCAACGCAGTTCACCGCGCCGTAACGCTCGGCTGTTTTGTCAAGGCTGTCAAGAAAAGGGATAATATCTGTCTTATAAGGAATTGTAACATTAAAGCCGTCAAGCTTTTTAAGTAAATCTATTTTGTTTTCAAGGTCGCCCTTTTCAATATCGGTGAGGTCGTATTCTCCGCCCTTTCCCGAAAGCTCAAAAAGCTTTTTGTGAATATCGGGAGAAAGAGAGTGACCGAGAGGGTGACCTATAAGAGTGCATTTCATAAGTGTTCACAACCTTTTAGTCGGGTATTCCCAGTGCCGACATAGTTTTTTTCAACGAGTCCATATCCTCAACATTGAGCGCAAGCGCTTCGGGCAGGGTAGACTCTGTAAACTTTGAAAGAACGGGTGATGGTCCGCATTCAACAAAGGTATCGTATCCTTGCTCCGCCATAATTTCAAGCTCTCTTGTGAAAAGAATGGGCGAAGTAAGCTGTTTTGCAAGATATTCGGGCATATTGTCAAAGTCTTTGAGCTCATCGCCCGTTATCTGAGAGAAAAATCTGCACGACGGAGGATTGAATTTTGTGTGACGGATAGCGTCAAGGTACCTTTCAGCAGCAACCTGCATAAGCCTCGTCTGATAAGCGCAGGGCAGAGTGGTTCTTGTGCAGTGCGCGCCCTCTGAATTAAATCTGTGAACTATCTTGTCAACTCCGCTGTCAACTCCCGAAACGACAATATTATCGGGCGAATTATAAATTGCGGGGATAACATATTCGTCTGTTTCGTTGCAGGCGATTTCAACTTCCTTTGCGGATTTTCCTCTTATTACCGCCATTGCTCCGGGCTTTGCCTTTGCGCAGTAATCTATCGCCTTGGCGCGCTCAATGATAAGCTTCATCGCAGTTTCAAGGCTTATCATTCCCGTTGCGACCATCGCGGCATATTCGCCCATTCCGTAGCCTGCAACGGCTGTTCCTGCAATTCCCCTTGCTCTTGCGCTTTCATAGGCTATGACAGAGGTTATGAGAACAGCGGGCGTCATTACAGATACCTTTGAAAGATACTGTTCGTCCCCGCAGTAGCAGGCAAGTCTGAGGTCATATCCTAAAATACGGCTCATATCATAAAAATATGTAAGATATTTGGGATAAGTTTCGGTAAGACTCCTTGCCATTCCGACATACTGGGAATTTTCTCCCGAAAATAAGAATGCTGTTTTCATAGCGCTCTCCTTAATTCATTAGTAATGTAAAAATTTAATTAACACATTGACTTTAATACAAAAAAGAAGTATAATTCACTCAAAGTATGATATGATGTAACTCTGAAATAAAATACAAAAAATATACACCCAATACATTATATCACATAAATTTACAAATTTCAATAGCTTTTAATTATGCATATAGCAAAAAAAGGAGCGATAAAAAATGTCAAGAGAAACAAAATGCCCCGTTTGCCAGAAACCCCTTGTACTCGGTCAATGTCCCGATTGCGGATATCATTCCAGCGACGACGACTGTATTTCATCGGCAAGAACATATGACGACGACCATATACACATCAAATTAAAATCATTATCGGCTGAAAATCACGGAACCTCATCAGGTCAGACGAGTGCCGGCAGTACTGAAATTGACAATCTTTACAGAGTATTTGCAATACTCACCTGGCTTTCTCCGCTGTTTGGTCTTATCTTGGGTACGGTCATTCTGAAAACAAAAAACGCTCCCGACGAATACTCTGTAAAGCTCAGAAAAACATTTATAAAAGCGCTTATTGTTCATATTGTCTTGTCTGCTTTGACAAACGGCGTTATACCTGCAATAATAGATAGTTTATAAAATACGGTATAATATTTGTTGAAACTGACATATATTTTTTTATGAAATCATATTGACCTTTTTTACGGTTGACTATATACTGTACATATATTCTTTTTTTGGAGGGACCGAAATGGTTTTTGAAAAAGTCAGAGCGAT
>CAMGJS010000157.1 GCA_946056455.1 uncultured Clostridia bacterium
CTATCTTGCAAAGATACTGATGAGGATTTATGAAAGTATAGGTCAGAACTTTGACAGGGCAGGAAATGTGCGTTATGCGGTGACATACAAACCCCAGAGCGAAAGCGATTTTACATACGCAAGAGAGCGTGCAGAGCAGATCGCAAAGGAATGGTCGGACGGAATGAACGCCTCTCGGTGCGGAGAAGTGAGGGACTTTGTGGCTGTGGGCGATGTTGACATAAAGGTGATAGGCGCCGACAACCACTTCACCGATACGGAAGTCCCCGTAAGACAGCTCTTAGAGCAGATAACGGCAAAGCTTTCCATTCCGCCGTTTTTACTCGGACTTTCCTGGTCGTCAACGGAGAGAATGTCTTCACAGCAGGCGGACATTTTAACATCGGAGCTTGAATATTACAGACGGCTTCTGACTCCCGTTATAAAAAAGATATGCGAAAGCTTTTTGTGCATATCGGGACTGACGGCGAAAACCGAGGTAGTATGGGACAACATCAATTTGCAGGACGAAAAGGAGCTTGCCGAGGCACGACTTAAAAATGCCAAGGCGGAGCAAATCGAAAATTCAACAAAAACAAAGGAGAATGAAAATGTATAACACAATTAAACTTGACAAGGGACTTTATAATCTTTCGGGAAAGACATTCACAGAGGCGCTTTGTGAAATGGACCCCGATACAAACTATGCAGATACAGAGCTTGCAGGTCTTGACGCTTATGAAAGACAGCTCAAGCGTTTTGACATTAAGGTAAGCGGAGAAGGCTCTGACACCGTTGAAAAGTTCTTTCTTTCAACAGAAAGTGCAATACTCTTCCCCGAATTTGTAAAGCGTGCGATTAAGGCGGGAATGAACAGCTCTGCCCTTTCGGAAATCGTTGCGGCAAAGACAAAGACAAATTCAGCCGATTGCAGAGGAATTTCAATCGTAGCAGAGGAAAACAAGCCCTATTCGACAGTTACGGCACAGGGTAACGCTCTTCCCGAAACGGCGATAAAGCTTTCGTCATCACTTGTGACAATGTCAAAGTTCGGCAGAAGTATTTCTACCACATACGAAACTATCAGAAACCAGCGACTTGATGTTCTTGCGGTATCGCTTATGTCCATAGGCGCGCAGATTGCGGACGCTGTTTTTGCTCAGGCGGTGGGAGTTCTCAAAAACGGAATTGTCCCTGACAGTATGGCAGGAGCAGAATTCAATTATGCAGAGCTTGCAAAGTTCTGGGGCAAGTTCGGCTCTTACGATATGACTACCATTATTGCACAGCCCGAAACGATGGCGAAAATTCTTTCGTTTGAGCAGATGAAGTACGCCGACGGCAACTTTATGGCAACGGGCGCTGTGAAAACTCCCTTCGGGGCAACGCTTATCAAGTCGGGCGCTGTTGACGACGGCACTATCATAGGTCTTGACAAGACCTGCGCGCTTGAAATGATAAACGGCTCGGACATTGTCCTTGAAACCGACAAGCTGATAAGCAGACAGGTTGAAACCATTGCGGTATCCGTTACAACGGGATTTGCAAAGATTATTCCCGAAGCGGTAAGAGTGCTTGATATAGCGTAAATAAAAACGGGAAACGGGGAAAGGGGTGCCTCTTAAGCTACTGCCGATAAATAAGTATTATCGGTACCGAGCCACAAACTTTAAGCGTTTTGTAAAGTGAATTACGAAATGCCAAAGGGGGCACCTCTTCCTGTTTATCCATATAAAAAGGAGGATTTTTCTTGGAAAACAATCTTTTGAAAAAGCTCAACGAATACACGAGGAGAGAGTTCAAAGAGGACGAGGTGTATATCTTCTCTGTGATACTTTGTGACAATGAAATCGACAGGGACAACGAATGTTTTTCTGTCACGGCGCTCAACGAAATGAAGTCCTTGTTCCTTGGAAAGACGGGGATTTTTGACCACAATGCACGGTCGCAGAACCAGACGGCGAGAATTTTTGAAACCGAGGTCGTAACGGACGAAGAAAGGCTTACAAAGTCGGGGGAGGCTTATTCTTGTCTTAAAGCGACGGCTTATATGGTGAGAACGAAGTCCAACGAAGACCTTATCAGAGAAATCGACGGCGGTATCAAAAAAGAGGTGAGCGTTTCCTGCTCGGCGGGAAAGAGGGTATGCTCAATATGCAATACCGACACCGAGGAGGGTGCTTGTATCCACAAGGGCGGAAAGAAATACGGAGGAAAAGTTTGTCACTTTATTCTTTCGGACATCACGGACGCTTATGAGTGGAGCTTTGTGGCTGTGCCTGCACAGATAAACGCAGGGGTGACAAAGAGGTTTGAGGAACGCACGGAAAGCCTTAGAAAAAAGGCGAAAAGGCTTTGCTTTTTATGCTCTTGTGAGGAGGATATTGAAAAAATGTCCGATAAAGAGCTTGAAGAGCTTTGCGCAAGGCTTGAAAAAAGTGTGCCGAAAAGCTTCGGGGCAGAAATGAAGTCCGACAGCGTGGACATCAGCCTTTATAAAATGAAAAGGGAGAAATAAAAATGGATATGGAACGCATTTATCTTCTCTTTGAAGAAATAACGGGTGCAGACCCCGAAAAAAATCCGCTTATCATTGAACGGGCGGTTGAAAATATCCGAAACAGAGTTAAAAGAAGCGAATACATAATGCACAAGGAAGTGGAATATCTCATTGCGCTTTATGCGGCGCTTGCTTTGTATGAAAAGGAAACGGCGTCGGGAATAACGGAAGTCACGGAGGGCGGCGGAGTTATAAAAGCCAAGGGGAAGAATTATCGTCTTGAAATGGCAAAGAAGATGATAGCCGAGCAGGAGAAGGTATGCTCGGGATATGTTGAAAAGCTTCCCGACAGTTCGTTTCTTTTCTTTTCGGTAAAAGGGGGTTGTTAAATGAGCTTTTATGTTCTTGCAAACGATATTATTTCGGCGCTTTCAAAGACAAAGATACCCGTTTATCATCAGTTCGGCGAGGAACTTCTTGCAAGACGGAATGACTGTTTTATTACCGTGGGGATAACGGAATTTATATCGGACGAAGAAAAGAGCGAGGCAACGGCTACGGTTTCTTTTTATGCGCCATATAATTTCAGCGGAGGGAAAATTCTTTCTCTTGCGACAAAAATTCCCGAGGCTGTGATAAAGTCCGACCTTGAGGTAAAAAGCGTAAAGGCGACAAGCTTTTGCTATGACAAAAAGGTTGACAGACTGCGCTATGACTTTTTGTTGAAGGTTTGCTATAACGCTGTTGAAAACGGGGAAAATACAGTAAACATTCTTGACAGCGAGGTAAGAGTGACTTCCTTTTCTTTTATGAGAAAATGCGCTGTGAGCGAAGTGCCCACAATAAATTCAGGGGTGATAACCACAATGGGCGGAAGATACCCCATAAAGCTTGATGTTGCGGGCAGGATTTCTGCTTCTAAAAAAAGCTTTTTTAATCTTGACGAAGCGATAAGAACGGGAGAAGTCATCAGAATAAAGCTGTCGGGAGCGGTGTTCCCCGATATGAAGCTGAAAAGCTATGAGGTAAAAGGAAGTATGGGCGGTACGGCTTATGTTGCGATGGAGCTTATGGCCACTGCTTCGGGAGAGGGGATAAAAAATGAATGAAATAACCCTTAAACTCACCGACATAAACGGTATAACAACAGAGGTGACGGATTGCGTTTCGTTCAGGCTTGAAAAGGAAGTATATACTCCTTATTCCGTTTTTTCGGGGACATTTTTTTCTAAGGTAAGCTCCTATGATATTGCGGATATTGAGTTTTATATTGACGGAAAGCTCTTGCACAAGGGGTTTGTTGATACTCTTGAAGCTTCTCTTTCAAA
>CAMGJS010000158.1 GCA_946056455.1 uncultured Clostridia bacterium
AGCATAATGTGGAGATAAGAGGGTGCGAAAGAACTCTTGAAATACTCGGAAAAAGCGATAAAGTCGTTTCTGCCACAGAAGAGGACTACTACACCGAATTTCTTGATTATATCATCTCCTGCAAGGTTGTTGACAGCCTTGACGAAGCAATAGAGCATATCTCTGAGCATACCACGCACCATTCGGAATGTATCGTTACCGAAAGCTTTTCAAATGCCGAAAAGTTTTTAAACAGCATTGACGCCGCCGCAGTTTATGTAAACGCTTCAACAAGATTTACCGATGGCGAGGTGTTCGGGCTCGGCGCAGAGATAGGAATTTCAACCCAGAAGCTCCACGCAAGAGGACCTATGGGACTTCGCGAGCTTACAACCATAAAATACCTCATACGCGGAAACGGTCAGATAAGATAAGGAGCGAAGAATGAGCATATTTGACAGTAAAAAGAAAAAGAATGAAAATACCGACGGCTTTTTCGATTATGACCAATACATATCCGAAAAAAAGCCGAATGAAAAATCAAATGAAAAGCAAAAGGATAAATCGGAAAAGGCAGTAAAGTCTGCTCCCGAAAGCAAAACGGCAGAAAACGCAGAAACAAAGCCTGAAAACAAGGCGGACAAAATTATAGAGGAGCTTGCCGAGAAAAAGGCGCTTGAAAACGCTCCCAAAAAAGAAGAAACAAAAGCAGAGCCAACTCCTTTAAAAGAGGATAAAAAGGAAGAGCCTGCTACCGTGAAAGAACCCTCGGACGAAGAAAAAAAGCGCCTTGAAAACGAAAAGGAAGAACACCCCATAGAAGAAATGGTGGAGGGCGCTCCCGAAAAGGAGCTTATCTCCGTTTCTGTGGAGGATATAAAATCGACCTTTCGCAAGATGGAAGTTCCGAATAAGAAAGAGGAACAGAAAGAAAAGCCGAAAAAGGCTGTTAAAAAGAGCGTAAAGCCCGAAAAACCTAAGGCTGAAAAGGTTGAAAAAAACGAAAAGCACGAAAAATCCAAAAAGACCGAAGAGGCTCTTGACGAGCTGAAAAATGTTTTTGACAGCGCTCTTGACGAAGACATAAGTGAAATTGCCGAGTTTTCTTCAGAGCCCGAAGCAAGCGAGCCTATCGTTAAAAAATCCTTCAAGAGAAACGCATATCTTGCGATAGGCGTGATAGTTTCTGTACTTGCGCTCATAGGCTTTGTTTCGGCGGTTATGGGAATAACAAGCATCGCCGGGCGTATTGCAAACAACACCCGTCAGAAAGAAGAATTCCAGTCGATAGTCTATCCTCTCGTCATTACCGATATACCTGAATTTGAAGATGTTACACAGCTGTCAACTGACAGTATGCTCAACGCGGCGATATGGGATATTCTTCTTCACGGCGACACCGACAAATACTCCGAAAGCTTTGAAAATATCACTATACCCCAGGCCGATGTGGAGCTTCACGCAACAAAGCTTTTCGGAACAAAGCTTACCTTCAAGCACAGGGATATAGGAGATAATATCCTGACATTCTATTATGACAGCGAAACAAAATCCTATATTGTGCCTCTTACGCCCGATTATTTTTCATATTCGCCCGTTATCAAGAATGTCACAAAGAGCGGTGATGTTTACAGCGTTACCGTCGGATACCTTGCTCCTTCGCCGTCCTGGATTGAAGAACGCGACAAGGCTTCGGCTCTGCCCGAAAAATATGTTGAAATGAAGCTTCGCAAAAACGGCGACAGCTACATTGTTATTTCCTGCAAACAGATAAACGGCTTTGAAATAAGGGAGAACGGACTTTAATATGATAATTACAGTTATAGGCTTGGGACTTATAGGCGGTTCGTTCTGTAAGGCTATAAAGCAGAATACAAATCACACCTGCTTAGGTGTTGACCTTTCGCCCGATGTGATAAAGAAGGCTGTCGGGGAGGGCGCTATTGATGGCGAATGTAAAGATTTATCGGTATCCGATATAACGATAGTATGCCTTTACCCCGAAGCGACGGTTGACTTTATCCTCAACAGCAAAAATAGCTTTAAAAAGGGCAGTATCGTTGCCGACGCCTGCGGAATAAAAGAATATATCGTGTCTGCGGTGAAAGCTCCGCTCAACGATTGCGGTGTGACCTTTATCGGCGCGCACCCTATGGCAGGCAGAGAATTTTCGGGCTACGACTACTCATTGCCGAACCTTTATGAAAAGGCAAGCTTTATTATGACGCCCGAGGGCGCTCCCGAGGAGGACACAGAAAAGCTCCGCAAATTAGCCCTTGATATAGGCTTTCGCAAGGTAGTTGTAACAACCCCTCGTGAGCACGATGAAATTATTGCATACACTTCACAGCTTGCGCACATTGTATCGTCGGCTTACATAAAAAGCCCCACTCTTCAGAAAGAAGTCGGCTTTTCGGCAGGAAGCTTCAAGGACCTCACAAGAGTTGCAAAGCTCAATGAGGATATGTGGACCTCGCTCTTTCTCAAAAACCGCGAGCCCCTTATTTTTGAGATAAAAGAGATTTCAAAGCGCCTTGACGAATATCTCTCTGCGCTTGAAAACGAAGACGAAAGCCGTCTTAAAGAGCTTTTGCGTGACGGCAGAATACTCAAGGAAAATTCGCTCAACAGAAAATAATTAAAATAACCGCTTGTCGTTTTGTCGGCAGGCGGTTTGTTCTTTTTGTTTTAAGCTCTACATATAATGTAAAAAAACATTGTTGCGGAGTGATTGAATTGAGCGAAAAATCAAAACATTCGGATTATTTTTCGGACGGAATTTGCGACAGAGCCGTCATTTTAGGCAGATATATCATTGAAAACAAAGCAACCGTGAGGTCTTGCGCCGACCATTTTTCAAAAGAGCTCGGCATAAGCAAATCAACGGTACATAAGGACATCTCGGAACGGCTCCCGAAGATTTCGCCCTCGTTATATCCCAAGGTGAAAGAAATAATCGAAGAAAACAAGCGTGAACGGCACATAAGGGGCGGTCTTGCAACAAAGCATAAGTACGAGGAGCTTTCAAAAGCAAAAAATCAAGCGTAACAAAAAGCAAATTATCGTATAAAATACAAAAGGGTACCGAGCGAAAAACTCGATACCCTTTTTTATTGCGAATTGTCAAAGGCATTTTTTATCTTTTATCTCCAAAGAAGAAGAGTGCTACTGTTCCGGGGCCCGAATGTGCTCCGATAACGGGACCTATGTGGTTTATGATAAACTTTTTGACATTATATCTCTTGCTGATAATATCTCGGACATATACAGCGTCCTCATAGCAGTCGCCGTGGCTTATGCCTATCGTGATATTTTCGGTGTATTCGCCTATGCGCTCCGCCATACCGTCAACAAGCCCCATAAGCGACTGTCGTCTTCCTCTTACCTTTCCGACGGGGACAAGGTGACCTTCATTATCAACATGCAGGACAGGCTTTATGCCGAGAATTGAGCCTGCTATCTGCGTTGCTTTTGAAACTCTTCCCCCACGATAAAGATAAACAAGGTCGTCAACGGTGAACATATGAACAACATTCAGCTTGTTGTTTTCGCACCACTCTGTTACCTCGTCAATGTCCTTGCCGTCCGCCTGCATAAGTGCGGCAGTATAGACGAACAAGCCTTCTCCCATCGAGGCGCAGAGCGAATCGACGATATTTATCTTCCTGTCGGGATATTCGTCAAGCAAAGTCTCTTTTGCAAGAATTGCGCTGTTATGCGTTCCGCTGAGTCCCGATGAAAAGCAGATATAGAGAATATCCTTACCCTTTTCAAGCACCTCGCCGAACACCTTAATAAACTGGTCG
>CAMGJS010000159.1 GCA_946056455.1 uncultured Clostridia bacterium
ATTATCCAGAAAACTTTATTCCGTGGAATAACCTTGATTTTTTTATCAAAAAACGCAAGAGCAAAAAACTCTATGTAAAGCATTATAAGCAACGCTAAAATTATCGGTATCGCAGGATTGAATTTTATTGCGGATATTATATCTCCGCGGAGTATTGAAAGAACGCTTCGGGTGTTTCCGCAGGCAGAGCATTGATACCCCGTTGTCATATAAAAAACGCAGAATTTAGGCAAAAGCGACAGAAAAAAATCAATGTTAAGTTTAAGAACAAAAAATCCCGTGACTGCTAAAACGGGGAGTATCACAGCGATAATTTTCAGCTTTTTGTTTTTCATTTTCTCACCTTGCTTTGCTTTCTGTTATCAATATATTAGCATAAATTTTTTTCTCTTTCAACTGTTGACAAATAAGCAAAAATGATATAAAATGTATCTTAGACAAAATTGAAAGGTTCATAGGGGGTGCTTTGCTTGGCTGATACCGCAACAACTGAAGAAATCAAGGATACTCTTGAGCTTTCGTCAGACCAGAAAAAGCCTTCAAAGCCGCCTAAAAAAGAACCTCAGATGCCCGAGGAACTTCTTCATCCCAAAAAGATTTTCGTTGAAGAAGTTTTAAAAACAATTGTCGGCGTGATACTTGTCCTTTTGTTTATCGCCTTGTTTGTCGGAATAGTATGGTATTTCCTCATTCAGCTTGACGCCACATTTTTCGATAAGCTTTTGGGCGAAACAACACAGGTCTCAACTCAGGGGTTAGGGTATCTCGTTCTGCCGAAGCTTTGATTTTTGGGTAGATGTTTTGTCCTGTATGCCGGTGTGATGGAATTGGTAGACGTGCTGGACTCAAAATCCCGTGGTGGCGACACCGTGTCGGTTCGAGCCCGACCACCGGTACCAGCAGAGCAATCTGCAAGAACCGCTCTGTTAAAATAATGGAGCGGTTTTGTATTTTTTAATGGAATTTGGAGGAATTATTTATGGAAATGAAGTTTTATCGTTGCGCACATTGCGGTCAGATAATTGCAATGGTTAAGAATGTAGGAGTTCCCGTTAAGTGTTGCGGAGAAAATATGCAGGAAATTATCCCTTGCTCAACCGACGCTGCAACAGAAAAGCATGTTCCCGTTTATACAGTTGAAAACGGCAAAGTAACGGTTAAAATCGGCGAAGTTGCTCACCCGATGACAGAAGAACATCTCATCGAATGGGTTTCTCTTAAAACTAAACTCGGAAATCAGCGTAAAGAGCTTAAAGCAGGTGACGCTCCCGAGGTATGCTTTGCACTCTGCGACGGCGATGAGGTAGAGGCTGTTTACGCTTACTGCAATCTTCACGGTCTCTGGAAGGCATAAGGCTCATAAAACGGAATAAAAATAACGCTTGTCAGAAAGGGGTGACGGCTTTTGTTTGCTATCCTTTCCGACAAGCTTTTTTATTGCTTTATTCGACCTAAAATGTCACCGTTTATATTGACATTCTGTTCAAAGTATGATATAATCATAAAGATATTATTGGTAACAGTGAATAAATGTTAAAAAACAAACCGAGCCTGTCGATAAGACAAGCCCGGAGCATAAATCTGGTGCCGCTAACCGGACTCGAACCGGTACGCTTTTAACGGCGAGGGATTTTAAGTCCCTTGTGTCTACCAATTCCACCACAGCGGCACAACATAGATATTATACTATCTCAATCATAAAATGTCAATAATAATTTTGATTTTTCTGTAAATCTATCGGGGGATTTATTTTGAATAAACTTGTGAACGCTCTCAAATACTTCTACTACGGGCTTCAGTTTTCTGTCGGGATAATAACCCCGTTCATCGTTTGTATTCTCCTTGCGGAATATTTAAAGACAAAATTTTCGCTAGGGGATTGGATAACGATTGTGGCGATTATTCTTGCTTTTTCTCTTGCCGCGGCGGACGCTGTCTCTCTTGCAAGAGTTTTCATCAAAATGATGGATAATAAAAAGGGGGATAAAAATATTGAGCAAAATGATAAAAAATGAGCTTAAATTTATTGTCCCCTGCGTTTTTATTGCTGATATTGCAGTCTATCTGCTTTCCTTTATTTTCAAAGGCGTCACTCTTTCAATGCTTCTGGGATTGTTGCTTGGCAGTGCGGCGCTGATACTTAATCTTTATGTTTTAGGCTCTGATGTCGAGCTAGCTCTCAAACGCTTTGCCCTTGACAAAAACGAAAAGAGGGCAAAAAACAAAATGGCGACAAGCTATATTCTGCGCAGTCTTATTGTCGCCGCCGTAATATTTCTTTCGCTTATATCGGATTTGTTTGACACTATAGGAGTGGTCATCCCCTTTCTTTATGTCAAGCCGATATATATGATAAAGTCATCTATTTCACATAAAAAGGAGGGGAAATAATATGGGATTTGCTCAGTCGGGCGATTTCGGAGGAGTAAGCGGCCCCGGTGTGCTGTTTTATTTTGACTTGCCTATAGTCGGAAGAATCAACATCACCGAATCCGTTGTCATAGGCTTTGCGCTGGTTGTTGCTATCAGTATTTTTGTTATATGGCTCACTCACGGAATGAAAAAAATCCCGACAAAAAGGCAGATTGTCGCCGAATGGATAGTCGAGACCGTCAATAAGCTTGTCAAAGACAATATGGGACCTTCTCATCTTGTCTATGCGCCTTATATTGCAACGATATTCGTATTTTCCATAACGGGAAGCCTTGTCAGCCTGCTAGGTCTTCGCTCAATGACTGCGGACGCAAGCGTAACTATCGCGTGGGCTCTTATCTGTCTTGTAATGATAACCTACACCAAGCTCAAATACAGCGGCTTCGGCGGTTATCTCAAAAGCTTCACCGAGCCTATCTTTGTGATGACGCCTATGAACATCTTCTCTGAGATTATGACGCCTATTTCAATGGGACTCCGTCACTTCGGAAATGTTGCGGGAGGTATGGTTATCACCGCTCTCATCTATTGGGCACTCGCAAATCTTTCGGCAAAGCTTCATCTGTATTTCAGTATGGGTGAAATCAGAATAGGCGTATTCCAGATTGGTATTCCTGCCGTTCTGTCGGTATATTTTGATTTGTTCAGCGGATTTATGCAGGCTTTCATTTTCATTATGCTGACAATGGCAAATGTCGGAAACTGTATTCCCGACGATAAAAAATAATTCAGGCAATAATTTATTTTTCACAAAATAATGGAGGTAAATATTATGAATTTCACAAATGAAAACGGATTTTTCCAGGCACTCGTGCTTATGGGCTCCGCAATCGGCGCAGGACTTGCTATGATAGCAGGTATCGGCCCCGGTATCGGTGAAGGTTACGCAGTAGGTAAGGCGTGTGAGGCTATCGCTCGTCAGCCCGAGGCTCAGGGCGATGTAACAAGAACAATGTTCATCGGTTGTGCCGTTGCCGAAACAACAGGTATCTATGGCTTCGTTGTTGCCCTCATCCTTCTCTTCGGTAATCCCTTTATCAAGTATTTCCTTTAATAGCGGGAGGATCATATGAGCGTTGAAATGATAATACCGTGCATAGCGTCGGCAAGTACAGGTCTTAACCTTGAATTCTTGTCGATTGACCTCGGTACTATTATCGGAACTCTCCTTAACACTCTGATACTCTTTCTGGTAATAAAGCATTTTCTTTTCGGTAAAGTAAATCAGATTCTTGACGACAGAAAAAAATATGTGGAGGATACCTACTCCGAAGCGGACAAGGCTAAGGAAAACGCAAAGGCTCTTGAAGC
>CAMGJS010000160.1 GCA_946056455.1 uncultured Clostridia bacterium
CGAAAAATCCGTTATAAGCAGAAAGAGGGCTCGGATGAGCCGATTCAAGTATTTTATGCTGTTTTCCCGTTATTATTACCTTTTTGTTCCTTGCGTTTCTTCCCCAGAGGATAAAAACTATCGGTTTTTCTCTTTCATTAAGCTTTGATATAACGGTATCCGTGAATATTTCCCAACCCATATCCTTATGTGAATTTGCCTGCCCTTGTCTTACCGTGAGAACGGTATTGAGAAGAAGCACGCCCTCTTTTGCCCATTTGGTGAGCGTTCCGTTCTGAGGCTCGTCAAGCCCGAGGTCGTCGTGAAGCTCCTTGAAGATATTTTTCAGCGAGGGCGGTTTTTCAACACCTTCCCTGACGGAAAAGCAGAGTCCGTGCGCCTGTCCCTCCTCGTGATAAGGGTCCTGCCCTAAAATAACGGCTTTAACGCTGCTGTAAGGGGTATATCTGAGAGCGTTGAAAATGTCGTACATATCGGGATAGATTTTTCTTGTAAAGTATTCTTTTTTAAGAAATTCGCGCAGTTTAAGGTAATATTCCTTGTCAAATTCGCCTTTGAGAATATCGTCCCAGTCGTTTCCTATATTGACCATTATGTTCCTCCGATTTTGTGAATATGCTAATATAATAGCACAAACGCAAAAAATAATCAAACGGAAAATGCTTTTTGTAAAATCATATTGTATTTTTCCGATATATATGGTATAATTTCGTATTATGGTGTTTTTGGGAGAAAAAATGGATATAAGGGGGAATTAAAATGGCATTTATAGGCGTAGTTCTCTTACAGCTTGCCTGCGTTATTATCGGAATGATGATTCTCGCTGAAATCATTTATACAAACCCTTTGCTTGAAGGAAAATATCTCTTTGTTGCGCTTTGCGGCTCGATACTTCATTCGGCAGGCTATCTTATGGAAATATGCTCGACCGATATGAGTATGGCTATGATGGCGATAAGGTTTGAGTATTTAGGGCTTTGTTTCGGATTCCTTATGCTTATGCTTTATACTTTCAAGGCGTGTCGAGCGAAGATTTCACCCATTGTAAAAGCGATACTGATTATAGTTAATTTTATAACCTGCTTTCTTGTATTCACAACAGGATTTATAGACCACAAGCTCTACTATCGCACAATGGAGCTTGTCAACGAAGGTATTTTCCCCCATGTTGTAACGACAAAGGGACCTTTTTACTGGGTACATATTGCAACGATGGTTGCGATGATGGTACTGCTTGTTACTATAACCGTAATAAAATTTTCTGTTGCGGCAAAAACAGAACGCAGGGACTCAAAATTTCTTTCTACCGTAATCCTTTTCGGAACGATTTCGGTTATAATTGTCATTCTTTATGTCACGGGCTGTCTTAAATATTACGACCCGACTCCCGTTCTTTTCACGACAATGTGCGTATTCATAAGATTCAATGTTTACGACATAGGCGAAAGCGCAATGCAGATAGCGACGGACTCTATAAACGAGGGAATTGTCGTCGTTGACAAGAATTTTATGTATATCGACTGCAACAACGAGGCAAAAAAGATATTCCCCGAATTTGAGCACGGCAATTTTGAAAGAAAGAGAATAGGTCTTTATGTTCCTATCCTCGAAGATATTTTTGTAACGCAGAGCAACCACGAATTCAAGATAAAGGACAGATATTACCGCGCTACCGTTATTCCCGTTGCGGCGAAGAACACAAACAAGGTTACGGGTTATGCCGCTTGTATAATAGACTTTACAGACAACCATTTCAATGTTAGAAAGCTTGTTGAAATGAAGAACAAGGCGGACAATGCAAACAAGGCAAAGAGTGAATTCCTTGCAAATGTTTCGCATGAGATAAGAACGCCTATGAACTCTGTTCTCGGTATGGCGGAGCTTGCGCTGAGAGAGGATATGAACGACAGCGTAAGAGAAAAAATTAATGACATAAAATCGGCGGGCGAAACTCTGCTGACAATCATCAACGAAATTCTTGACTTTTCAAAAATTGAAGCGAACAAGATGGAGGTTGAGAATGTCAACTACCACATTCCGTCGCTTATTATGGATGTTACAAACATAATCGTCATAAGGCTTGCGGAAAAGAACATAAAATTTGACATTGAAGTAGACCCGACAATACCAAATCTTCTGTCAGGCGATGAAAAGAAATTAAAGCAGATACTGATAAACCTGCTGGGAAATGCGGTAAAATATACTCAAAAAGGTACTGTTACCTTTGTTCTCGGTTGGGAGCGTCAGGGTACGACCGCTGTTCTTAAAGGCGAGGTAAGAGATACGGGTGTGGGTATTCCCGAAAAGGAAATAGACAAGTTGTTCCAAAGCTTTCAGCGCATCGACTCGCGCAAAAACCGCTCGATAGAGGGTGCGGGACTCGGTCTTACCATAACGAAAAGCTACATAGAGCTTATGGGAGGAAGCATAAGAGTCGAGAGCGTTTACGGTCAAGGCACCTCGTTCTTCTTTACCGTTCCGCAGAGAATTATAGACGAAACACCTTGCAGGTACGACCCGAATAAAGGCAGAACGCTGAAAAAGACATTTGTAAACAGCTTTTTTGCTCCCGAAGCAAAAATTCTTGTTGTTGACGATAATCAGACAAACCTTAAAATAGCGTCGGGATTTCTCAAAACCTACAAGATTTCTCCCGATACCGCATTAAGCGGAAAGGAATGTCTTGAAATGGTTGACAAAACGCATTACGACATTATCTTCCTTGACTATATGATGCCCGTTCTTGACGGTATTGACACATTACAGCTGATACGCTCGAAAAAGACTGACGACGATTACTACGAAGAAGTTCCGATAATCGCACTGACAGCCGATTCGGTAAACGGCGCAGAAAAGAAATTTATGGCGGTAGGATTTCAGGGGTATATCTCAAAACCTATCGACGCCGAAAAGCTTGAAGATACTCTGGCTATCTTCCTTCCCCCGGAGCTTGTTGAAATAAACGACTCGGCTTTTGAAGAAGAAGCGGAGGAAGAACCTTTAAGCAAGCCCGATATTTCAATAGACGGTGTTGATGTTGCCGAGGGAATATACAATACGGGCGGAAACCCCGACGATTACATTGAGATAATAAAGATATTCCACGAATTCGGCGCCGAGAAACTTGAAAAAATTCAGAAGCATTTTGACGATAAGAACATTGCGGACTATACAACTGAGGTCCACTCGCTGAAAAGCTCGGCGGCGAACATCGGAGCGATGGAGCTTTCGGCTCTTGCAAAGGAGCTTGAATTTGCAGGCAAGGACAACAAGCTTGACATAATAGAGAGCAAGACGGGTACATTGCTTGAAATGTTTTCAAAGCTGTTGAATGATATAGGTAAAGTTCTTGAAGAAAGAAACAACAAATAGAAAACACTTCGGAGGTTGCTCAAATGATTCTTGTTATAGACGATTCGGCTTCAAAATCTGTAATATTAAAGTTCGGACTTGGCGAAAGATATAATTTAAGACTTGCAAATTCACCCAACTTTGCAGCCGATATACTTTCGAGAGAGGAAATAGGGTGGCAATCGAGGTACAATGCTATTCTGCAACAAGCCGACCTGGTAAGGTTCGTATGCCCCAGCTACAGCCGAGACTGCTTTCAACGCCGGAACGAATGGATGGTTGACCGAAGCAGTCGGGTAATAGCCGTCTACAACGGAGAACCAGGCGGCACACGGAACACGATCGAATACGCCAAAGCAAAAAAAGTGGAGTGCTTCAAAATCTGAGGC
>CAMGJS010000161.1 GCA_946056455.1 uncultured Clostridia bacterium
GAGTGTGAAAGAGCCTCGTTTAAAAGCTCAGGATTTTTGAATTTGTAATGAATTATGTTCTCAAAGCTCATAATTTACACCTTTTTTGCTTTTGAATTGTTTTCAAGAGTTTCAATCGACTCAGATATACTCTCAATTACTTTCTGCTCAACGCAATACTTAGCCTGTCTTATTGCATTGAAAAACGCTCTTGCATCCGAACTTCCGTGTGCCTTGATAACAGGCTTTGAAATTCCCATAAGTACCGCACCGCCCTGCTCTTTATAATCAATTTTTTTCTTGAACGCTTTAATCCTCTTATTTAGCATAATTGCAGGTATCGTAGGTTTTCCGTTTTTCATAAGCATATCTTTAAGAGCATTTGAGAAAAAAGCGCCCATTCCTTCGACAGATTTAAGAAATACATTTCCGGTAAATCCATCGGCAACAACTACGTCAAATTCTCCGAGAGGTATGTCTCTTGCCTCAGCATTTCCGATGAAATTTATGGGAGCTTCTTCAAGGAGTTTATATGTAGTAAGTTCAAGCTCCCTGCCTTTTGTTTCCTCAGCTCCGACATTTATGAGTCCAACACGGGGATTTTTTATACCTAAAATCTTTTCTGCATAGCAAGAACCCATTATCGCAAACTGAACAAGCATTTCAGGGCGACAATCAACATTTGCACCTGCGTCAAGAAGCATATAAAAACCATTCTGCGAAGGAAGTATGGGTGCAAGAGCCGCTCTTTTTATTCCCTTTAATCTTTTGGCAATAAATGTTGAACCTACTACAAGTGCGCCCGTGCTGCCGGCAGATACAAACGCATCGCTTTCACCATCTGCAAGCATTTTAAGTCCGACAGCCATCGATGTATCTTTTCTTTCTTTAATAATAAGGGTAGAATCTTCGTGGATATCAAATACCTCGGGCGCGTGCTTAATTTCAATGCCTTCAAGAGAAATACCATTCTCTGACGAAACAGATTTGATTTTTTCTTCAATACCGACAAGAACAATATCTACTCCAAGTTCATCGGCAGCCTGTCTTGAACCTTTTATTACTTCAAGAGGAGCATTGTCTCCCCCAAAAGCGTCAACCGCAATTCTCATTTTTTTATTCCTCCGTTTTTTTAATATTTAGCATATAATCATCAAGTGCCTTTAATGACCTTTCAGCGAGAGTCTGGTATTTAAGTTTTTTATCCCTTATATTTTTTTCAAGAGGAGGCAAAATGCCCATATTACACCCCATTGGCTGAAAATCTTTGACACTTTCGTCGCTTATATAAGCAGATAAAGATCCCATCATCGTTTCTTTCGGCAAAACAAGAGTTTCTTTCCCATAAAGCCTTCTGGCCATATTGAGTCCTGCCATTATTCCGCTCGATGCAGATTCGATATATCCCTCGACACCTGTTATCTGCCCGGCAAAAAATATATTTTTATGTTCTTTCATAGAAAAATCAGAATTTAATAGCTTAGGCGAATTTATAAAGCTGTTACGATGCATAACACCATAACGCAGAAATTCTGCATTTTCAAGACCCGTTATCATCGAAAAAACTCTCTTCTGCTCACCGAATTTAAGATTTGTCTGAAATCCGACAAGATTATACATTGTTCCTTCGTTGTTTTCTTTTCTGAGTTGAACTACAGCGTATGGTCTTTTGCCTGTCCTTGGATCTATAAGTCCTACGGGTTTTAACGGACCAAAACGCATCGTATCCTCTCCACGCTTGGCAAGAACTTCTATCGGCATACAACCTTCGTAAACCTTGAAAAATTCTCTGTCATGTTCTTTAAGTTCGGCACTTTCGGCAGTTATAAGAGCATTATAAAATGCAGTATATTCTTCCTTATTCATGGGACAGTTGATATAATCATCTTCACCTCTCCCATAGCGCGAAGCGAAAAAGACGAGGTCTTTGTCAAGACTATCAAACGAAACAATAGGTGCAGCCGCATCGAAAAAGCTAAGATAATAACCGCATAATTCTGATATTTTATCCGCAAGCGGGTCAGATGTCAACGGGCCTGTCGCAATAATAAGATTTCCATCTGGAATTTCTGTAGGTGCATCAGAAATTATGTTTATGTTTTTTCTTGACTTTATTTTTTCTGTAACAAGATTTGAAAAAGCTTCCCGATCTACTGCCAAGGCTCCGCCTGCGGCAACGGAAGTTTCGTAAGCACACGGAACAATAAGAGAACCGAGAATTCTCATTTCTTCTTTCAAAAGACCTGCTGCAGAATCAAGTCTTGATGCTTTAAGTGAATTTGAGCAAACAAGTTCCGCAAAGCCGTTATATTTATGCGCAGGTGAAAATTTTTTCGGTTTCATTTCATATAAATCAACCGATATTCCGGCGTTCGAAAGTTGCCACGCCGCCTCGCATCCGGCAAGACCTGCGCCGATAACAGTAACCTTATTCATCCTTTACCGCCTTTTCAAATCCGCATCCTGCCTTTTCACAAACAAGTTTGCCAGATTTTCCGCCTTTTTGAAAAAGAGTAGAATTGCATTTAGGACATCTGTTTTTTGTAGGAGTATTCCATGTCATAAAACCACATTTTGGATTATCTTCACACCCAAAATATTTCTTTCCTCTTTTAGATTTCTTCTGAAGAATTTTCTTTCCGCAAACCGGACATTCACCGGGTGTTTCCTGAACAATCTTTTTTGTATTGGTACATTCGGGAAATCCGGAACAAGCAAGAAATTTTCCGAATTTTCCGATTTTAATTACCATTTCTTTTCCGCAGACATCACAGATAATATCTGTCTTTTCATCGGGAACCTTGACTCTCTTGCCCTCCATATTTTTCTCAGCCGATTCAAGAGTTTCGCTGAAATCCTTATAAAAATCACTCAAAGTTTCAACCCAGTCTTTTTTTCCGAGTTCAACCTCGTCAAGTTGATTTTCCATTTCGGCAGTAAATTTTACATCTACAATAGGCTCGAATTGTTCTTTCATCAACTCGGTTGTAACTTCGCCCAAAGGAGTAGGCTTAAGCTGTTTACCATCTCTTTCAACATAAAGATGCTGAATAATGGTCGTAATGGTAGGAGCATAGGTTGAAGGACGGCCTATGCCGTTCTCTTCGAGCGTCTTAATCAGTGTTGCTTCGGTAAACCTTGCAGGTGGCTGAGTAAAGTGCTGATTGCCGTCAAGTGATTTTACTTTGAGAACATCACCGCTTGAAATGACGGGCAGAACGGAATTTTCCTCTCCCTGTTCATCCTTTGTTTCCTCATAAAGAACAGTAAATCCGTCAAATTTAACGGAATATCCCGTAGCTTTAAAGTTGCAATCATTTGCTGAAATGTCAACTGAAACAGTATCAAGCAGAGCATTTGACATCTGACTTGAAATAAATCGTTCCCAAATAAGTTTATAAAGTTTGAACTGGTCGGATGTAAGATTTCCCTTAACTTTCTCAGGTGTAAGTTCGGGAAGAGAAGGTCTTATCGCTTCATGCGCATCCTGTGCATTGCCTTTGGATTTATAAATTCTCGGCTTATCCGGTATATATTCCTTACCATATTTTTGTTCAATATACTTATAAGCAGCGGTTCTGGCTTCATTTGAAATTCTCAGACTATCGGTTCTCATATAGGTTATAAGACCGACAACGCCCATATCACCGACCTCAACACCTTCGTAAAGCTCCTGTGCAGCCTTCATGGTTCTTCTAGCCTGAAAGCCAAGTCTTCTCGACGCTTCCTGCTGCATCGTCGATG
>CAMGJS010000162.1 GCA_946056455.1 uncultured Clostridia bacterium
AAGGGGAGAATATTCATAAAAGAAACGATGTCGGTTTCAATCCCGTTGCGATAGAAAAATTCGCCAAGACCTTTAAAATAAAGCTTTTTGAACCACAAAGCCTGCTTTTCGGACAAGTCCCCCGCAAGCACCTTTACAATCGGCGGACAAGCCGACTTCCAGTAGCTTATAAGCTCCACCATTCCGAGAGCGAAAACCGACTTTAAAAATGTCGGGTTGTGTGAGAAATTTCCGCCGTTGTTCTTTGTGAATATCCACGAAGGGTTAAACTCGCAAAGTCCCGTTATCTCAAAGTGATAGCGGACATTTATCTCGGTTTCGGTTTCGTCAATATCATAGCTTTTATAGATAAATTCGGGGTATTTTTCCCTTAGCTCCTTAAAGTCCATATTTTTCTCCCACTTTATCAAATTAGGGGCGTTGTTTTTCGCCCCTAATTATTTTATTGCATAAATTACTTTCTTATTCTCATTGAAATATCAAAGCACCTGACAGAGTGCGTCAGCGCTCCGAGAGAGATTATGTCAACGCCCGTTTCGGCAGTTTCTCTTATGTTTTCTTCGGTGACATTTCCGCTTGCCTCTAAAAGTGCTCTGCCGTCTGTTATCTCTACTGCCTTTTTCATATCGGCATAGGACATATTGTCAAGCATTATTATATCCGCCTTTGCGTCAAGAGCCTCTTTCAGCTCGTCAAGGTTGCGGACTTCGACCTCAATCTTCACCATATGACCTATCTTTTCACGCAGAGCAGTTATCGCCTTTGTGATACCTCCGCCTGCGTCAATGTGGTTGTCCTTGAGCATCGCGCCGTCCGAAAGGTTAAAGCGGTGATTTTTTCCTCCCCCGACAGTAACAGCGTATTTCTGCAAAGCCCTGAGCCCCGGCAGAGTTTTTCTCGTGTCTGTAATACGGGCGTTTGTCCCCTCGACAAGCTTTACGCAACGGTTTGTGGCAGACGCTATCCCCGAAAGGTGCTGTAAGAGGTTCAAAGCGGTGCGCTCGCCTTTTAAAAGGTTTTTGGTACTGCCCTTCATCTCGGCAATAATGTCGCCTTTTTTGACCTCTTCTCCGTCCTTTATCTTTATGTCAAAGATAATGTTCTCGTCTAAAATCTCAAACACTCTCTTTGCAATTTCAATTCCGCAGAGAACGCCGTTGTCCTTGGCTATATAATAAGCCTCCGACACTGAATTATCGTCAATGAGATAATCTGTTGTAACATCTATATAGTTTATATCTTCACTGAGAGCCGTTGTGATAATGTTGTCAACATAACTTTGCAAAAGTTTCATAATGTCCCCCTTAAATTACTTCTTTAAGAATGATATAAGCAACGGTTGCAAGGGACCTTGCCTCGACATAGTCCCTGCTCATAACAAAACATTCCTTGTCAAGAATTGATTTTATCTCCTTAACTCTTTCAAAGCCTGCAAGGAGCTTTTCTTTGCTTTCGGGAATGACAAAGTAGGTGCTTTGCATTATGTGACGGATTTCTGTTCTGAGTCCGTGGGGAAGTTCTTTTTCCTCGCCACTTCTTATAAAGTCCGCCTCGGCAAAATCCGTGGGAGCGTCAGCTATGCGTTCTGCTATAACATTTGACGCGCGGTGAGAAAAGACAAGAGCCTCCAAAAGAGAATTGCTTGCAAGACGGTTGTTTCCGTGAACTCCCGTGTGGGAACATTCTCCCACAGCAAAAAGGTTCTGGATACTTGTTTCGGCATTTGCATTGACATCTATTCCGCCCATAAGATAATGCTGACAAGGATAAACGGGGATAGGCTCTTTGGTGAGGTCGTACCCCTCGGCAAGCAACTTTTCATATATCATCGGGAAGCGGTTTCTGACCATTTCGCTGTCCTTGTATGAAATATCGAGGAAGAACTTTTTAGAGCAGGTCTTTTTGCTTTCTTCAATAATAGCGTGAGATACAACATCTCGCGGAGCAAGCTCAAGGCGGTCGTCATAGTTATGCATAAAACGCTCGCCCATACAGTTTAAAAGATACGCTCCCTCGCCTCTTACCGACTCCGACACAAGAAAACATTCACGGTGAGAAAAATCGTTGAACGCTGTGGGGTGAAACTGTATAAGGTGGAGGTTTTCAATGTCCGCCCCCATACGATAAGCCATAGCTATACCGTCGCCCGTGGCAATAGCGGAGTTTGTTGTGTATTCGTATACTCTGCCCACTCCGCCCGTAGCCATAACGGCAAAGTGGGAATTAACGACCTTTCTTTCGTCGTCCTTTAATATGTCAAAGGAAAATCCCGTAGCGGTTTCTTTCATATCACAGAGCACGGCGTTTTCCCACACGGTTATATTGTCCCTTGACATAACCTCTGCGGAAAGCTTTTTCACAAGCTCAAAACCCGTGGAGTCCTTGTGGTGAAAAATTCTGTTGCGACAATGTCCGCCCTCTAAGGTGCGGTGAAGTGTGCCGTCGGGGTTCTTGTCAAAATCCATTCCGAATGAGATTATTTCTTCAATCTCGTCCGCCGCGCTGTTGACAAGAATTTTCACCGTTTCGGTGTTGTTGCGAAAACCGCCTGCTATTAAAGTGTCGTTTGTGTGAAGCTGAGTGGTGTCGTCATCTGGAGCTTTATATACAGCGGCAATTCCCCCCTGAGCCAGAGCGGAGTTGCAAAGGGTAAGCTCCTTTTTTGAAAGCAGAAGGACATTTGCACTTTTCGGCAGATTTATTGCGGAATAAAGTCCCGCCGCGCCTGCTCCGACTATAACGACATCAAAATTTAAGTCCATATTTAAGCGTCCTTTGTGTATTATTTTTGTTGAAAACTTGTTGAAACAGTTGAAAAGGTATGGGGATTTTCATAATTCCGTCACAAAAAGGGGCTGAAAATGCCGTGTTTTCAACCTTTTCCACCGTTTTGTCAACAATGATAAATTTTATACAATATGTAATCGGAATGAATTTAAAGGTTAAGGCAGCCGAAATAAAGGGCTGCCCAAAGCAAAAATCATATTTTGTTTTTTATCTCAATTTTTGCCTTGTTGACAATAGTCTTGTCGTTTTCATAAGTGAGGAGTGCGCCCGCGTTGCCGATTTCAACCCACTTTATTGCGGCGATTTCTTCCTCCTGCGGAATGAGTTCATAGCTTTTTGCCTTGGCTAAAAAGTAAACGACAACCTTTTGAGTGTCTTTTCTGGGGTAATACTGAACGGTCTCACGAAAAGTCGTATCGAGCATAATGTCAAGTCCCGTTTCTTCCTTGACTTCTCTTATTGCGGTCTCGGCTTCGGTTTCGCCCTCTTCAACATGACCTTTGGGGAAGGACCAATGTCCGCTGTTGACATGCTTAATGAGGAGAATTTCTGTGTTGCCGTGAAACTTGCGGTAGACTATTGCTCCGCATGATTTTTCATATAGCATTTTCTTTTCCTTTCACGCGCGCAGATTTCGCGCTTTTATCAGTTTAGGACTGTATAAAGTCCAATTCAAGACAATTATAGCATAATAGTCCTTAAAATGCAACCTAATCTTAATGAAAAATATTGTGCGGATATATTTTTGTTTCGTCGTCGGAGGAGGAGTGTTTCGTGCCCTGCGGGGCACGACCTCCTTTTTGTTTCGCAAAAAAGGAGGCAAAATGCGACCGCTGGGCGCGGAGCCTGATTTTTTGCTGAAACGCAAAAAATCGTTTATCTCTTTCCATTCGCATCCACTTTTGTTATCCCGTTGCAAGCCTTGCGAACACATT
>CAMGJS010000163.1 GCA_946056455.1 uncultured Clostridia bacterium
CGCCGCGGCTACGCGGTTTTTTGCCTTCTTTTTTGTTGTCAAAAAAGAAGGTCGCTGTTAAAGGCTCCAACGGAGCCGACAGCGAAACCCTCTAAATGCACTCGGAGGAGTGCTTTCTTTTTCGCGAAACAAAAAGGAGGTCGCACCGAGCACGAGAGCGAAACACTCCTGCACACGAAGTGTCCGTTGGCGAAACCGCGTGCCCGCAAAGAGCAAAGCAAAAGCGCACCTTTCAGTGCGCCTAAATCTCTAAAAGATTATAAAATTCCCTGTACTGCTTTTTAAGGAACAGCGTGGTCCCTTGTTTGTAAAGTCGCTCGGCGGCGCTGTCGGCGGCGGAAATTATCATCTGCTCATAACTGCACTGAAAAGGCGAGATACTTCCGATACTGCCCGTACATTGCTTATTAAGGCAACAGCAGTTATATCGGCAACGGGATTTAAGTCCGCAGTCGGCACATTCTTTGGGGCTGTCTTTTCGTATTTTTTTGATAAAATCAAGTCGTTCATTTTGTATTCCGTCAAAAACATCGCCCATACAGTATTCGTCCTCGATAAACTGTTGGCAAGGATATATTTTTCCGTCGGGCATAACGCAGACCTGCTTTTCGCCTAATCTGCAACCTTTGTTGGGACTGCAATCTCCCATTATGTAATCTCTTATTTTAACATCGAGAGCCGATATGCTGAATTCGTCCCCCGAAAGAGTTTTTTTGACATAAAGGTCCGAAAGCTTTTTAAATTCTTCTTCCAGAACGGCAAAGCTGTCATCGTCCCACGGGCAGACCTCGGCATATCGGGGAGTTATCGCAACATTTTTAAACCCCTTTGAGAAAAGATATTCAACCGACGCACAAAGCTTATGTGCACACTTCGGGTCAACGGTGATAAGCGCAACGGTTTTCGGCTGATAGCAAAGAAGAATGTCGATTTTGTCGGAGAGCAGGTCAAATGTACCTTTTTTGTCCTTGGTGAGCCTGCAATCGTCCTGCATAAGACCGTCGTGAGAGAGTGCAACGCCGATATTGTTCTTGCAGGCGAATTTCATAAACTCCTCGTCGATAAGAAGTCCGTTTGTGACAAGCTTGAACGAAAAATTATGACCTGTTTTTCTCAGTTCATCGCAATAGTCCATAAGCCCTGACAATGTATCTTTGCAAAGGAGCGGTTCTCCGCCGAAAAAGCATATACCAGTTGACTTATCCCCTCTTTTCACGGAATAATCGACAGCCGCCTTTGCCGTTTCAAAAGAAATTGTCTGCCCCTTGCAGAACGCATCTTCGCAACAACTTTTATTGTCCGACTGATAGCAGTAGGTGCAGGCGAGGTTACATTCAAGGGTGAGATACAAGGTCATATTCATAGCTTTATTCTCCGTCTGTTGTTACTATGGCAACATCTCCTGCCAGTTCTGTATCGCAAGGCTCTGTCGGTACGGTGCAGGCGTTATCATCTGTCGCAACAATATCTCCCGCAAGAGCAATTTCTTCTTCAACAACTACATCATAAACACATCTGTCGGTCGAAAGAACAACAACATCGCCGTCTATGGTTGAATAAAGTTCATAGTAGTCCTCGGGGTAGCTTATATTGAAAAATTGATTCTCTTTCAGCTCTGAAACAGACACATTTGAAAAAATATCAAATTCGCCCTGATATATGGTGAGCGTACTTACGCCGTCGCTCAGGGTGTATGAAATATCCGTTACATAATCTCCCCGGTCGGTTGCAACAGCTGAATAGTTTCCGTCCTCCGTAAGCTCATAGACATCATAGTTTATCCAATCGACAGCAGTTTCTCCCATAAGCTGAACTTCCTCGGTGGTTTCAATGGCAACTGCTCCGTCAATTTCAACATCACCCGCAAGAGAAGTTTCAATAATTTCAGGGGAAGCAATTCCCTCCCACTGAACATCGCCTGCCGTCTGAACCTCACAGCCCGTCATCGCTCCGAGCATTGAAACTGCAGCTATAAGTGCAAGGACCTTTTTGCCGTCCTTTTTCTTTGAAAGCTGTTCATAGGTAGGGTATTCGGGAATTTTTGGATTTTTTACGGGATTTATTTTCATAAAGAACGCCCCTTTCGTTTTTCTGAATATAATACAACCGTAAGGGTTTATTTTTTTCATTCTATCACAAAAAAATTTAATATGCAACAAAAAAGAGTACCCTGATTTTCACAAGGTACTCTTTTGTTTTTAATTACATTACTTATTGAGGTTAGCCTCGATTTTGTCAAGCTGCTGTCTGAGAGCCTCGGGAACACGACCGCCCTTTGCGGCAATGTCCTCATCGTAGTATCTTCTCATTTCGGCAATTTCCTTCTTCCAGAGGTCCTTGTCGACAGCGAGGAGCTTGTCAAGAATTTCGGGAGTAACTTCGTCTTCGATACCCTCTACATTGATATCTTCCTTCTTAGGAATGTATCCGATAGGAGTTTCAACGGCGTCAACCTTGCCTTCACATCTCTTGATGATCCAGTCGAGAACACGCATATTGTCGCCGAAGCCGGGCCAGATGAAGTTTCCGTTTTCGTCCTGCTTGAACCAGTTTACATTGAATATCTTAGGTGCGTTTTCGCCGAGCTTTTCGCCCATTTCAAGCCAGTGTGCCCAGTAATCGCCGACATTGTAGCCGATGAAGGGCTTCATAGCCATCGGGTCGTGACGAAGAACTCCTACTGCGCCTGTTGCGGCAGCTGTTGTTTCAGATGAAACTGCGGAGCCCATATATGTTCCGTGAACCCAGTCAAATGACTGATAAACAAGGGGAGTTGTTGAAGCTCTTCTTCCGCCGAATACGATAGCTGTAACGGGAACACCCTTGGGGTTGTTGAATTCAGATGAAATGCAGGGGCAGTTCTCTGCGGGAGCAGTGAAACGGGAGTTGGGGTGAGCGAGCTTCTGGGGCTTGCCGTCTTCTCCGATAGTTGAAGTATATTCAACACCGTTTACCTTTGAGCCCTTCCATTCTGTTGCGTTAACGGGAGGATTCTTGTCAAGACCTTCCCACCAAACTGTCATATCGTCGTTATTGATAGCAACATTGGTGAAGATTGCGTTCTTCATAGCCGAAGCAAGAGCGTTCTTGTTCGACTTTGCGTTTGTTCCGGGAGCAACGCCGAAGAAGCCGTTTTCAGGGTTGATAGCATAGAGCTTGCCGTCTTCGCCCTGCTTCATCCAAGCGATATCGTCGCCGACTGTGTAAACTTCATAGCCTGCCTTGCGGTAACCCTCGGGAGGAATAAGCATTGCAAGGTTTGTCTTTCCGCAAGCGGAAGGGAATGCTGCGGTGATGTACTTGATTTCGCCATCGGGCTTCTTAACGCCGAGGATAAGCATATGCTCAGCCATCCAGCCTTCCTTCCAGCCCTGATATGAAGCGATACGGAGCGCAAAGCACTTCTTGCCGAGAAGAACATTTCCGCCGTAAGCAGAGTTTATAGACCAGATCGCGTTGTCCTCGGGGAAGTGAACGATGTATCTCTTTTCGGGGTCAACATCAGCCTTTGAGTGAAGTCCTCTTACGAAGTCGTTTGATGTGTCGCCGAGGTTTTCAAAAGCGTCCTTACCCATTCTTGTCATAATGTCCATATTGAGAACAACATAGATAGAGTCGGTAACTTCAACGCCGACCTTAGCGAGAGGCGAACCGATAGGTCCCATTGAATAAGGGATAACATACATTGTTCTGCCCTTCATTA
>CAMGJS010000164.1 GCA_946056455.1 uncultured Clostridia bacterium
CCCTGCTTTTTGTTTCCATATACAAGGCTTTTAATTATCCCCTCATAGCCTGCTTTAATAAGCTGTTCGACAATGGGGTACCTCGACATATACGACAAAAACGCAGGCATGTCCATTGAAAAATATTCTAATGGCGCATATTTAAGATAGGTCTTATTGAGATTTTCCAACCCGAATATTTCATATATTTTTCGATTGGAAGAATTGGGAAAAAATCCATTGCTCAGAGCTGTGGCTGATATGTTATTGCCGATTGTTTTCGTTTTTTTGTATACATATTTGCCACTATAGTAGCTATAATCAAGACGATAGCGCCTGCTGTCGCCCGGAGTGAGTATTATATTTGAAATCTCCGAATACTCTGTCTTTGGCGAAAGCTCTTTATCGTACTCTCTTTGAAGATATCCGCCTCGGATAATTACCGTATTCTTGTTTACGGGAATAACAAAATCGGCGCAGTAAATCTCTCTCAGCTTTTTTCTGCCACGATTGGCGGATTTAAGCTGTACCGACTCATAGCATCTCGGACAAATCCTGTTGCTGTTTTCTACTGAACGAAAAAGCTCTTGTTCAACGCTGTCCATTTCCCTTTGAAGTTTATTGCTGACAGTAAAATGCTCACCGCAGGCGGTGCATGTGTATTCTGTAGTGTGCTTATCAATGCGATTGAAAAATATGTAGTGCTTGAAAACCTTGTCAGCCTCTTTCAGAAGATTGTCGGGAATGTCGGGCAGTTCTGCCTCGAATTCTTCTTCAGGGATATTGTCTTCGTGGCTTTCGATGAATTTGATAAGGCTGTTTTTTCTTGCCATATATGCCGCCCCCTTAGATAAAATCGTCAAGGTTAAAGGACAGCGATTTCTTGACTTCGGGCTTGTCCTCTTGCGGATCAGCGGCGTCACCGATGAGGTCTATTGTCATCTTAAAGTTGACCTTTGCGCCCGGAAAGTAGAATTCAACGGCTTTACGGTAAGCCGCAATATCGGAAATAGAACTACCTGTTCCTTTTGCTACTGACTTCACGCAATCGGCAAAGCTACCGCCCTGAACGACAGCCTGGGCAAATTCGGGTTCCTGCTCGCAGAAAGACATCAATGCATCGGACACTTCCGCTTTCATTGCGTTTTCTTTCTGACCGGAAACGGATTTAAGGTCGGAAAGCTTTTCTTTTGCTTTTTCAAAAAAATCATTCATTATAATTTACCTCCATATTATTTTTGCAGTTGACTGCAAAATCAGCTTTTGCGTGGTCTGCCTCTCTTTTTCTTAGGCAAAGCAAAGGGGCATGTCCTTTTATTCTTTGGCGGAACTGTATATCCGCAAAAGTCGAGATACTCTCTGACTTCGTCTTCGTCAAGTTCGACAGCCTTTGCTATCTGTTCGATGGTTCTATTTGCGCTATGCAGTACACGAATTCTGAGGTACTTTTCTTTAAGTTCCTTAGGAGCATTGACATTAAGCATGTGTGCCACTTGACAACCCCTCGCTTTCGTGATAATATGTAGGTACAGTTTTTTCTACTGAGCTTGTATCGTTTGCAGACGGTGCAGGCTCTTTCTTTTTTATTTCGTGAGGAATTGAATACCAGATGAACGGCAAGCCGAGGGCGAGATATTCTCCGCCAAAAGCCGAATATCCTCTCTCGATTTCGGCATAAGCCTTGCAGGACAAAAAGAGCAGAGCCGTAAGGGTAAACACGACAACGGTCTCGATTATTGCTTTTATAAACCTGCTTTTGTTGATTGATAACCTTTTTCCAAAAATTTTAATATGCAGCATTTTAAACCTCCTGTTTTTTTAAGTTCAATGGTTAATGTCGATATCTCCAGCCTCACCCTTTCTATATAAATCTGCTATGATTTTCCTTTCTGTATACCACGCTAAATTTGATATAAAACAATCAACTGCCTCGCGTTCGCTTGTGGTATGATAGTCTTTTTCGGGCGTGTGGATTGTGTAGTTCTTTTTTTCTCCGACAAGGCGGATAGGACCAAGGTGGTAGTCCATTTAAATCACTCTGCCTCTCGGTCGTGTGGAATATTCGGCATAATCCGTCTTGACGGTTTCGCCCTTGCGGATACGGTCAATATTGTGCTCCTGCGCCTTTCCGCACCGCCTGAGCTCCTGCCGAAGCTTGTTCTCGGATATACGCTCGGAACAATTTGCCTCTGGATTGTATGCGTAATAATATTTCAAGATATAACGCTCTCCTTTCTTACTCCCAGGTAAGCCATAAGGTCTTCCTTGAGTATTCTCCACATATGCCCTACCCTTGTTGCAGGAATATTTCCTTTCTTAATCTCGTTGCGAATTGTTTCGGGTGTGACTCCAAGTATAATTGCAACATAGGCAAGGTCTACAACAACGGGAACATCATTCCAGTTTGTTATGTATCTCTTTTTCATTGCCATATTCATTTACCTCCTTTTTTCTTTTTCCATATAATGTCCTGATACTGAAAGCGAGCTTCCTTGTTGAGCTCTCTTGCCTTGTCAACCTTTTTCTCACATAAAGCAAGGCATTTCTTGTCACTGCCTGCGTGATATGCAACTTCAAAGCATAGGTCTTCAATATCATCGGTCAAATGACAAATAGTGAGCAACGCTGTTTCAAGGTCCATTGTTTTCACTCCTTTTAATCTACTTTGATGGGAGCAAGCAATTCGTCTGTTGTAACTCCGAGTATCACGGAAAGTTTTTTAATTGTAATAATATCAGGCTTTCTTGCTCCGCTCTCCCACATAGTAACAGCCTCAGGCGAAACATTAAGTTGTTTCGCAAGAGCAGTCTGTGTTAATCCAGCTCTCTGCCTTATATCTCTTAATGCTGTCAAGTTATCACCTCCTCGTATATTTTCGCTCACGATATGTTAGAATAATAACTCACAATATGTGAGTTGTCAATAATAATTCTAACATTTTGTAAGATTGCACAATTTTTTTATTGATTTATTGAAAATTCTAACATTCTGTTATATAATGACGATAGAAAGGGTGTGATTGTATGTTAGCAAATAAAATCAAGGAATTACGCAAGGAATCAGGTCTGACACAAGTACAATTTGCCCAAAAATTTCATATTTCTAAAGGCACCATTGCTATGTGGGAAACAGGGAAAAGAACTCCTGACGCGGATACGATGATAAAACTTGCTGATTTCTTCGGCGTCACAATGGATGTTCTTCTTGGACTTAACCCTAACCGTTACGAAGATGTTAGTAATGGGATAAAAATCCCCGTACTTGGCAAGGTTCAGGCAGGAATACCCGTCACAGCTGTTCAGGATATTCTCGACTATGAAGAAATCACCCCGGAACTTGCCGAAACAGGAGACTTCTTTGCTCTTAAAATTCGCGGAGAATCAATGGAACCGAGAATGCTTGACGGCGATATTGTTATCGTTCGCCAGCAACCCGATGTTGACAGCGGAGATATAGCTGTTGTTCTCGTAGACGGTGAAAATGCAACTGTTAAAAAGATAGTAAAACAAAAAAGCGGAATCAGCCTTGTGGCTTTGAATCCCGCTTTTGAACCTATATATTATTCAAATGAAGAAATTGAGGATTTGCCCGTTGTAGTGCTCGGAAAGGTCGTCGAGCTCCGTGGCAAATTTTAAGGAGGAATAAAAATGCGTTTCGGCAAGTTGCTTGGAATAGACTTTGAAACAGCAAACGACCAGAATTGGTCTCCATGCTCTGTAGGACT
>CAMGJS010000165.1 GCA_946056455.1 uncultured Clostridia bacterium
AGAAATCATACAAAATATGTTTAAAAATTTCTATATATTTAAAAGTCCTTAAAAATTATCCGCTTGAAAAAGCTTTTTAAAAATGATATATTATAAAAAAGAACGGAGGATATATTATGAACGAAAATATTGATTTTATCATTACGCAAAAACTTGAAAGAACAGCCGCGGCTCTTGAAAAAAATAACATAAAAGCCTTTATTTGTGAAAATAAAGATGAAGCTCTTGAAATCGTCAAGGGGCTTCTCACAAAGGGCAGTACCGTCAGCAACGGCGGCTCTGTCAGCCTTTCGCAGTGCGGAGTAATTGACCTTCTGCGCTGTGGCGATTATAACTATCTTGACAGAACGGGACTTGAAGGCGAGGCTTTGCAAAAGCTCTATCGTGACTGCTTTTTTGCCGACAGCTACCTTTGCTCGTCAAACGCAGTCACCGAAGACGGCTATCTTTATAATGTCGACGGCAACAGCAACCGTGTTTCCGCTATTACCTTCGGACCGAAGCAGGTCATTATGGTTGTGGGAATGAACAAAGTCGTCCGCAATATCGACGAGGCAATTCACCGGGTAAAATCCGTTTCCGCGCCTGCAAATACCAAAAGGCTCGGTTGTGATACATACTGTGAAAAGAAAGGCGTCTGCGTAGGTATCAACGGCTGTATCTCCGACGGTTGCGACGGCGCAAGAATTTGCTGTAACTATGTTATTTCGGCAAAACAGCGTATAAAAGACAGAATAAAGGTAATTCTCGTCAAAGAAGAACTCGGTTTCTGATATTTTTAAAAAATCAGCCTGTCCTCCCTTAACAAAAGGGGGGACTTTTTGTTTATCCCTACAAAAAAATATCCTCGTCCCGTAATCGACAGATTTATCGTCCTGCTCGTATTATCATAAAATCAAAGGAGGGCGGATATAATGACAGTTTATGTTGATGTTCTTGCGGTGCTTAATATCTATGTCAACTTTTTTCTGATAAAGGCAACGGCAAAGCTTACGGGCATAAAAATATCTTCGTTAAGAACAGTTCTTTCCTCTGTTTTCGGGAGCATATTCGCCTTTGCAATATTTCTTCCGCCCTTGAACCCCATAGCGCTTACGGCGATAAAGCTCTGCGGAGCATTACTCATAGTCCTTTCTGCATTCGGCTTCAAAAGCGTTGTTACATATATAAGAAATACCTTTGTCTTTTTCTGCGTTAACTTCATTTTCTGCGGACTTGCCTATGCTTTGATAATCGCACTGAAGTCCGATTTTTTTGCCCACAACAACCTTTGCTTCTATGCTGATTTTTCGTTGGCGACGCTTGTTGTTTCGACCATTGTCGCCTATTTTGCAATCTCCCTTTTCCGCAGACTTTTTGATAAAAAATCTGTCGTCACGGATAAATTTTCGGTGATAATCTCTTTTGCCGAAAAGACCTTTGCACTCAACGGAATAGCCGATACAGGCAACCGCCTTGTGGATAACTTCACGGGTGCGCCCGTCATAGTCTGCGACTGCGAAAAAATAGGTCTTTCAGAAAGCTACACAAAGCCTTTTACAGATAAAAGCTTTAAGGGACTTCGCTTTCTCACCTATTCAACGGTTGATAAAAGCGGAATTATTCCTGCGTTTATGCCAAAAAGCGTGATAATCAAAAATGAAACTACGGGAGAGATGAAATCCGTCGACGCTATGATAGGTATAGCAAGCCTTCAGCATAACGACTGCGAGGCTATATTCAATCCGTCAATACTTGCATAAAGGGGTAAATTAAGATGAAAGGCATATCTGCATTTTTTGAAAAGCTTTTGATAAAACTCGGTCTTAAAGGCGGAGAAATTTTTTACATAAACGGCTCCGACACTCTCCCTCCTCCGCTGACAAAAGAGGAGGAAGAAGAAGCTTTCCGCCTTCTTGAAGAAAACGACCCGCACTCCAGAGAACAGCTTATCGTTCATAATCTGCGCCTTGTCGTATATATCGCCAAGAAGTTTGAGTCAACGGGAGTGGGAATAGAGGACCTTGTTTCCATAGGCTCAATAGGACTTATCAAGGCGGTCAATACCTTCTGCCCTCATAAGAGCATAAAGCTTGCGACCTACGCATCACGCTGTATCGAGAACGAGATACTTATGTTCTTGCGAAAGACCTCTCAGCGCCGAGTTGAAATCTCAATCGACGAACCGCTGAACACCGACTGGGACGGCAACGAGCTTCTCCTCTCCGATGTTCTCGGAACAGACAGCGACACCGTCAATCGTGGCATAGAGTCCGAGGCTGAAAAAAGCGTCCTGCTCCAGGCTGTCGAAAATCTTGAAGAGCGTGAAAAGCTTATTATGAAAATGCGCTTCGGACTTATTGACGGCAAAGAAAAAACTCAGAAAGAGGTCGCCGATATTATCGGTATATCTCAATCCTATATTTCCCGACTTGAAAAGAAAATAATAAAAAAATTAAAGGTCAGTATGGATAAAATTTAATACAGTTCTGTATATAAACTCAGCTTTTCTGCAATAATTACTCATAGTAATTGTTAGGGGAGCTGAGTTTTATGTATTATAACAAGGTTGACATCAGCGGAGTTAATACATCAAAGCTGACAGTTTTGAAAGAGTCTGAAAAAATGGAGCTTTTAAAAAAGTATCAGGCAGGCGACAAGTCCGCAAGAGAAAAGCTCATCAAGGGTAATTTAAAGCTTGTCCTCAGCGTTATCCAGAAATTCACGGGCAGAGGAGAAAACCCCGACGACCTTTTTCAAGTGGGTTGTATCGGTCTTATCAAGGCGATTGATAACTTTGATATTTCTCAGAATGTCCGTTTCTCGACCTATGCCGTACCTATGATTTCGGGCGAGCTTCGGCGCTATCTTCGTGACAATAACCCCATAAGAGTCAGCCGTTCTCTCCGCGACCTTGCCTATAAGGCTATTCAGGCAAAAGAACAGCTCAACGCAAAAAACCTCCGCGAATGTACCATTGAAGAAATAGCAAAGGAAATAGGCGCAAAGCCGTCCGATGTGGTCACCGCCCTTGAAAGCATAACCGACCCCATCTCTCTTTATGAACCCGTTTTCTCCGATTCGGGCGACACTCTCTATGTTATGGACCAGATAGGCGACAACGACAGCGACGCCGACTGGGTGGACGAGCTTTCTCTCAAAGAGGCGATAAACACCCTTATGCCGAGGGAGAAGAATATTCTCTTCCGCAGATTTTTTCAGGGCAAGACTCAGGTCGAGGTCGCCAAGGAAATAGGCATTTCTCAGGCGCAGGTCTCACGGCTTGAAAAAAGCGCCCTTGACAGAATAAAAGGAAAGATATAGCATTTTCCCTCATAGAATGTTAACTATGGGGTGATAAATATGATATGCAGTCTTTCCGAGCTCAGACAAAAGGAAGTTATTGATATTACCGAGGGAATAAAAATCGGCTTTGTCGATGATATAGAAATAGATACCGAAACCTCGTCCGTAATTGCCCTTGTCGTTTACGGCAGACCGCGCTTTTTGGGACTTTTCGGCAGAGACGAGGATATGATAATCCACTGCGACGAAATATCGGTCATCGGCAGGGATACCATTCTCATAAAACCCCGAAAACCGAGTGAAGTCACAAAAAAATCTTCTTTTTCGATAGAAAGTTTGTGCAAATAAACAAAAAG
>CAMGJS010000166.1 GCA_946056455.1 uncultured Clostridia bacterium
CAAACGGCAGAATTTACTACAGGATAAGCAACTGGTACGCTCTGCTTTCGGTTCTTCCCTTTTCAAAAAAGATAATTCCCGTCTGGCAGGATATGATGGGAGTATCCGACAAAAAGAACACCGCAAGGGACACGGGACTAACCTTCGGCAGAAAATTTTTAACCTATTTTTATACAGTGGGAGAGGCTTTTTCCGTTCAGAAAAATATGCAGAAGCTGAACGATAGCTTTTCTGAAACCGAAAAGCTTTTTGAAGATTGCTTTACTGAAAGCATCGATCTTGACGGCATAAAGGAGCTTTACAAAAAAATCTCCGACAAGGTGCTGTCCTGCTGGGACATTACACTGCTAAACGATATGTACGCTTTTATTTTCACGGGACTTTTGAAAAGCTCGCTGAAAAAGTCGGGCGAAAAGGACTATGAAGCAAAGACTAACGATTATATAAGCGGAATTTCAAATTTGGAGAGTATGAAACCCGTCAAGGCTATGCTGTCTCTTGCCGATATGTCCTTGCCGTTTAAAAAAGAGCTTGCAGAAATTAAAACAAACGAGAAGCTTTCAGAGTTTCTGTCAAAGGAAAAAGCCTTCGGTGAAAAGTTCAATGAATACATTTCTCTTTACGGCGACCGCTCGCCCGAGGAGCTTAAACTCGAAACGATTTCTTTCAGAGAAAGCCCTTTGCTCCTTGCAAAAAAGCTTTCAGAGCTTACCTTTGACATTGAACATTTTAAGAAAACAAAGTATGCACTGCTGACAGAAAAAGCGCACAATGAAATTATAGGAAAAGAAAATTTTTATGCAAAAAAAGCGTCAAGGGGTATTATGAACCGAGAAATCTCACGCCTTAACCGCACTCGTATCTACGGAATGGTACGCTCGATGTTTTTAAGAGCGGGAGAGATTTTTGCCCTTGACGAAAGTATTGAAAACAAACGGGATATTTTTTATCTCACAAAAGACGAGTTATTTTACGGCAATTCCTCCGACTTCAAAGAAATTATCCGCAAAAGAAAATCGGAGTACGAATGTTTCTGCAAACTTCCGACCTTTTCAAGAATAATTTTCTGCAAAGAGGAATTTGACAAAAAAAGCGTTTCTTTAAAGGGAGTTTCCTCTCCCTTTAATTCGGGCGATACACTTTTTGGCACTCCCTGCTCCCAAGGAAAAGCGACGGCGCAGGCTGTCGTTGTTCGTGACGCAAATAATCCTCCCGATGTTTCGGGAAAGATAATCGTTGCAAAGATGACAGACCCCGGATGGGTGTTTCTTCTTTCAAACGCAAAGGGGATAATCAGCGAAAAAGGCTCACTTCTTTCACACACCGCAATTATTTCACGAGAGCTTAAAATTCCTGCCGTTGTGGGAGTGAAAAATGCCTCCGAGATAATAAAAGACGGCGATATTTTAGAGCTTGACGGCAACAGCGGAACTATAAAAATCTGTCGGAGAGATGATATATGATAGATGTAAAAATTGTTACGGAAAACGAATTTTCCGATTTTTTAAAGCTCCCCTCAATGCTTTATGAAAAGAAAAGGTGCGTGCAGAAAATATCGGAGGAAGAGGCTTTGCTCAAAGGCACGCATACTTTAAGCGGATATTTTTCGTTCACGGGGTTTGTCTGTTTTAAAGACAGTGTCTTATCGGCTCGGTGCGCTGTTACTCTTTATCCCGAAAAGGACTTTGCCTACATAGGCTTTTTTGAATGTGTTGACGATGAAGATGTCGCCTTTGCACTTATAAAATCCGCCGAGGAATTTGCAAAAGAAAAGGGCAGAAAAAAGCTCATAGGCCCCGTTGACGCAAGCTTCTGGATAAGCTATCGAATGAAAGCCGACCGCTTTGATAAGCTCCCCTATCTTTCAGAGCCTTATTGCAAGGAGTATTATCCAGGGCTTTGGGAAAAATGCGGTTTTGCAGTCAGCGAAAGATACATCTCAAACATATATGAAAAATTCTCCTCAGACGAAAAAAACATAAAGAAATACATAAACAGATACAATGCTTTTCTTAAAAAGGGGTACAAGATAATCTCCCCCAAAAAAAGTCAGTGGGACAAGGTGATAAAAGAGGTCTATGCGCTTATTATAAAGCTTTACAGCGACTTCCCCGTTTTTTCATATATCACCGAGGAGGAGTTCTGCTCGCTGTTTTCAAGCTTTAAGCTGATACTTGATTTTTCTATGGTGAAGATTGCATACTTTAACGGCGAGGCTGTGGGATTTTTCATCGGCGCTCCCGACTATAAAAACCGTCTTTACAACAAAATCGGTTTTGCGGAACTTCTTTTTCTTTTAAAGAACAGAACAAAATCCGATAACTACATTATGCTTTATGTAGGAGTTGACGACAAGCACAAAGGCTTGGGTACAGCTATGACGCAGGCTGTCTTTGACAATATGAGAAAAAAGAAAGCTACAGCAATAGGAGCTTTCATAAAAGAGGGCAAGGTCACGGCAAGGTATGTGGGCGAAAAAATTTCGGGACAGTATCATTATCTGCTGTTTGAAAAGGCGATATAACATTTTTACTTTAAAATAAAAAGTCCGGAACTTTTTAGTTTCGGACTTTTTGGTATTATTCGCTGTTTCGGGAGTTTTTTAAAAATATTTCCCCTGAAAAGAATTTCTTCTCACCATTTCCTTATCTATCTCATTCATCACCACAAACTTTTTAAGGCTCCATAACGGTGCGATAAGGTCTTCCTTTTTTCCGTCCCCCGTTACACGCTGAATTACCGTTTCGGGCGGAAGAACTTCAAGCTGGTCGCAGATAATGCTCACATATTCGGGCAGAGTGAGTACAGAAAATTCGCCGTTTTCATACTCTTTGGCAATCTTTGTCCCCCTTATAATATGCAGAAGATGAAGCTTTACGCTGTGTGGACGGAGCTTTCCCACTTCTCTTGCGCTCTCGACCATCATTTCGTGGGTTTCTAAGGGTAAGCCGTTTATAAGGTGAACGCAGACGGGTATTCCCCTTTTTGTAAGCATTTCATAGCCTTTCAAAAAGTCCCCGTAACTGTGACAGCGATTTATTCTTCTGCCCGTTTCATCGTGGATGCTCTGCAAGCCGAGTTCGACCGTGAGGTATGTTCTCTTTGTCAGTTCCGCAAGATAATCGGCAGTTTCTTCGGATATGCAGTCCGCTCTTGTGGCAACGGACAGCCCCACTACATTTTCCTCCGCAAGAGCCGCCTCGTAAAGTTCCCTCAGCCTTGCCGTCGGAGCGTAGGTGTTTGTATTCGCCTGAAAATAGGCTATATAGTCGCCCTCCCACTTATTCGTCATCATAGCCTTTATCTCTTCAAACTGTCGGTGAATGTCATGTGCTGGGTTCCCCGCAAAATCTCCGCTACCCGATGATGAACAATAGGTGCAGCCGCCCACTCCCTTTGTGCCGTCAATATTCGGGCAGGTAAATCCGCCGTTGAGTGAAATTTTCATCACCTTTTTGCCGAATTTATTCCTCAAAAAATAGTTTTGTGTATGGTACCTCTTGTTGTCGGACGAAAAAATGAATTTATCGCTCATTTTTTGCTCCTTTCAAAATTAACAAAGTTATTGGCATTGTTTTATATAATAATTACAGTAAATTGCTTTTTTGACGATTGATAACAACAGTATTTTAGCATATTTG
>CAMGJS010000167.1 GCA_946056455.1 uncultured Clostridia bacterium
GATGAACGGTATGGGAGAGAATGTCACGCTTTTTTGCGGAACGGTCACAAAAATAGAAAAGCAGGAAAAAAGATACATAATCACCTTTATTGAAAATAAAAAAGAAGAGAAGCTGTCGGCGAAATATATCGTCGGGGCGGACGGGGCAAAGTCGGGAGTAAGAAAATTTTTAAACCCCGATTATAAATGCCGTCAGTACCTTTCAATTCAGCAGTGGTTTGAGGACAAGCACCCGAGGCCCTTCTATTCCTGCATATTCGACAGCGAAAACACAGACTGCTATTCGTGGGCGGTTTCAAAGGACGGCTTGTTCATCTTCGGAGGAGCGTACCCTTTAAAGAGCGGAAAAGAAGCTTTTTTAAGTCAGAAGAAAAAGCTTTGCAAAAAGGGGTTTGTCTTTGGCGAGCCGATAAAGACCGAGGCTTGTCTTGTTTTAAGGCCGCAGAAGCTCTCCGACTTTTACACAGGCAAAGAAAACGCTTTTCTCATCGGCGAAGCGGCAGGGCTTATCAGTCCCAGCTCGTTGGAGGGGATAAGCAGTGCGATAATAAGCGGAAAGGCTCTTGCCGAAGCTTTTAACGGAAAGAAAAATATCCGCAGAGAATATGAAAACAGCATAAGACCTTTAAAGCGAAAGCTGCTTTTTAAAAATTTTAAGTGCCCGTTTTTGTATCAGCCGTTTTTGAGAAGTCTTGTGATGAAATCGGGGATAAGCTCCATAAAGGTAAGTGAAAAAAATCAGTAAAAAGGGAGTTGTGTTCCTTAAATGATAAAAATTATGTTCGTCTGCCACGGCAATATATGCCGTTCGCCTATGGCGGAGGCGATAATGAGAGATATGCTTTCAAAGCGACATTTGGACGGCAAAATCGCGGTGTCGTCCTGCGCAACAAGCGATGAGGAGATTTTTATGGGCGTCGGCAACCCGATGTATCCTCCCGCTGTGACGGAGCTTGCAAAGCACGGTATATGGTCAGGCGACAAGCGCGCGGTGAAGCTTAAAAAGAGCGACTATGACGAGTACGATTTCTTTCTCGGTATGGACAGCGCGAATATCCGCAATATGAATAGGATTTTAGGCGACGACAGCGAAAATAAAATCCACAAGCTCCTTGAATTTTCAGAGCTTGACAAAAAAGACATCGACGACCCCTGGTACAGCGGAGATTTCAGGACAGCCTTTGACGACATCGAATATGGTTGCAGGTGCTTTCTGGATTATCTTCTTGAAAATGATATGATAAGATGAAAAACCCCTCCGCAAAAATATGCGGAGGGGTTTGGAGCTTGTGACGGGATTCGAACCTGCGACCTGCGCATTACGAATGCGCTGCACTACCAGCTGTGCTACACAAGCATACTCATATATTATATACTCATATATCTTTTTTGTCAATATTTTTTTCTGCCAAAATATTTGTCGATAGGTGTTTACATTTGGCGGTATTTATGTTATACTGACAGTAATAATGCAATGAAGTTTTACCTTTTCGGGTGAGGAGGAATATTATGGCAAAAAGCTTACACGGATTTGACGATGAAAAGCGGCACAATCCGCTGACTATTGTTGAGATAATCATTATCGCGGTGTGCGCGCTTCTTATAATATCTATGCTGTGCTGTTATTTTCTTTTTTCAAAGACAGGTGCGGCTCCCAAAATTTTCGGCAAGATGATTTATGTCACCACCGCCACGAATATGGAGCCTAACATTCCCGCAGGCTCGGCTGTTTTTGCAAGCGATGAGAATTTAAGCTTTTTACAGTCGGGCGATGTCGTACTCTTCCGCACAGCAGGAGCAGACAACGAGCAGATAACGGGAGTTCTGCGTATTCAGGGGATAGAGACCGACGACGCAGGCAAGGTGTACTACACATTGAGGGGCGACGCTAACGCTCCGACAGAAACGATAAAGATAGCAAAAGAAAATATTATCGGACAATGCAAGACTTACGACTCGACTCTCGGAGCGATAATCAGCTTTGCGACCTCCACAATGGGACTTTTAACGGTAGTTATCATTCCCTGCGTTCTGCTTATCGTCTTTCAGATTATAAGGATAATCAGGATAAAGAGCGACTATGAATACGCAAACGACAACGATGATTATGACGACGATGACGATGACGAAGCTGAGGAAGAATCGGACGATGACGATGATTATGTCTTTAACTTTGACATAAAGCCGAAGCGCCCCGAACCTGTCCCCGAAAAAGCGGCGGCAGTCAAGGCTTATACCGAAACAGCGACAATTCCCGAGGAAGAACCCGTAGTTCATTCCCTCACCAAGCCTGAGTTCCCCGAAAGACCTGTAAACAGAGCTTATGTTGACAGCGACGGCGCAGGACAGTACCACAAGAACCCTGCTCCCACAGCGACAACAGAGGAGTTCCGCAGAAGCGTGAGAAGCGATATGTCGTCTGAGATACCCAGCTTCAGAAAGCGCCCCGTCCGCAGACCTGTTACAACAAACAACTTTACCGCAGACGACCTTTTGGCGTCGGTTGAGGCTTCGCAGAGAAATATTGAAAAAACTATCAACAATTCAGCAGAAGAATCCGAAGCAAAGCAGACCGTAAAGCGCGGATATGAGATACCGAAGCTTAACGAGCCTTTCGGCAACGAGGAATCGCCCTTCAAGGTTTATTATGAAAAGGACGAAGAACCTCTTGAACCGCCCGCCGTTGAAAAACCCGTTGACATAACCATTCCCGAAAATGCGGTTATGCCAGAAGAAACGATAGCTCCTCCCCCGAAAAAGCAAAAGAACAAGACGGTCGAAGAGCTGATGAAAATGATAGACGACGCAACATAAAATAAAGGGTATCGGATTTTCCGATACCCTTTTAAATATATATGCCTTTACTTCGTCTGCTTGCCAAGACAAAACTTCACAAGAGAAAGAACTCCAACGATAAGTCCTGCGCCGATAATAAGGCAGATAATTGCATTCTGAACAAATCCTGCAACAAGGAAGCATACAAGGCTTATCACCGCAACGGTTACCGAATACGGAAGCTGAGTTGCAACATGGTTTACATGTAAGCATCTTGCTCCTGCCGAGGACATTATAGTAGTGTCGCTTATGGGTGAACAATGGTCTCCGCATACAGCTCCTGCAAGACAAGCGGACATTCCGATAAAGAGCAGAGGGTTTGAAACATCGAACATACTGCAAACTATGGGGATAAGTATGCCGAATGTTCCCCAGGATGTTCCCGTTGCAAAAGCAAGGAGTGTAGCAACAAAGAATATAACGGCAGGCAGGAACTTGTCAAGACTTCCTGCGTTGCTCATCATAAGTGCCTCTACAAATTCCTTCGAGCCTAAAAGTCCGTTTGAAATATTTTTAAGAGAAGTTGCCATTGTGAGAATAAGTATTGCAGGCACCATAGCGATAAATCCCTTGGGGATACATTCCATAGCGTCCTTGAACGAAACAAGCTTTCTGCATATCATATATCCGATAATAGCCACAAGCACAAGCAATGCGCCCCACGCAAGACCTACGGTAGCGTCGGTATTCGCAAATGCTTCAATAAAATTTCCCGCAACGGCAGGGGCGTCACCGAAAGATCCGCCCACAGAGATAAGAGCAATAATGCTTACGGCAATAAGAACGATAACGG
>CAMGJS010000168.1 GCA_946056455.1 uncultured Clostridia bacterium
TTCTTCCGAGGATCACTCTTGTCGTACGCATGAACGTTATCGACTTAAAGTCGGCCAGGGCGTGTATGTCCATAAGCGATAACTTCATTGCGGCACAGTCGGTCGGAATAAATGTCACAAAATACCGCCTTTCAGCATTTGTTCTCTCGGCGGCTTTTGCGGGAGTTGCGGGAGTTCTTTATTCGCACTCTATCACTTCTCTTGTATCAAAGAAATTTGACTACAACCTTTCGATACTCATTCTCGTATTCGTTGTTCTCGGCGGACTCGGAAGCCTGAGAGGTTCGGTTATTGCGACCGTTATTCTCTATGCTCTGCCCGAAATATTCAGAGAATTCAGCGACTACCGTATGCTCATCTATGCTATCGTACTTATATTTATGATGATATTCAATAACTCGCGCGCTTCTGAAATATTGAAAGAAAAGGTTTCGGCTCTTCCCATATTCAAAAAGCGGAGCGCAAATACGGCAGGAGGTGACAGCAAATGAGCGAAAAGGAAACAATGATGCTTGAAGTAAAAAACCTCTGCATACAGTTTGGCGGATTAAAGGCTGTCGATAACCTCAATATGTCTGTCAAAAAAGGACAGCTCTATGGACTTATCGGTCCTAACGGAGCAGGCAAGACGACCGTTTTCAATATGCTCACGGGAGTATACAAGCCCACATCGGGCACTATCACCCTTGACGGCGAAAATATTACGGGTAAGGCTCCTGCCGAGATAAACAAGCACGGTATTGCAAGAACATTCCAGAACATAAGACTTTTTAAGAATATGTCGGTGCTTGACAATGTTAAGGTCGGACTTCACAACGCTCAGAAATATACATTTATCGAGGGTGTTCTTCGTCTGCCGAGATATTTTAAAGAAGAAAAGGCGATGGACGAAAAGGCAACGGAGCTTTTAAAGGTGTTTGAACTTGACGGCGAGAAGGAACAGCTTGCCTCTAATCTTCCTTACGGAAAGCAAAGAAAGCTTGAAATCGCAAGAGCTCTTGCCACAAACCCAAAGCTTTTGCTCCTTGACGAGCCTGCCGCAGGAATGAACCCCAACGAAACCGCCGAGCTTATGAAAACTATCCGTTTTGTAAGAGATGAATTTGATATGACAATTCTTCTGATCGAGCACGATATGAAGCTTGTTGCGGGAATATGCGAGGAGCTGACAGTTCTTAACTTCGGTCAGGAGCTTGCAAAGGGCGTTACCTCGGAGGTTCTCAACGACAAGAGAGTTATCACCGCTTATCTCGGAGAATAGGAGGAACGCAGGGTATGTCAATGTTGCATATAGAGGATTTACATGTAAGCTACGGCGCAATAAATGCGATAAAGGGTATCAGCTTTGATGTTGATGAGGGCGAGATAATCGCTCTTATCGGAGCAAACGGAGCAGGCAAGACGACAGTTCTTCACACCATAACGGGACTTGTTCCCCCTAAGTCGGGCAGTATTGTCTTTAACGGAACAGACCTTACAAAAACTCCTGCGCACAAAATCGTGTCAATGGGTATGGCGCATGTTCCCGAGGGAAGAAGAATTTTTCAACAGCTTTCGGTTTATGAAAACCTTATGCTCGGAGCGTTCACAAGAAAGGACAAGGCAGAGATACAGGAGTCTGTCGAGAATGTTTTCAAGCGCTTTCCGAGGCTTAAAGAGCGTCGGAATCAGATAGCGGGAACGCTTTCGGGCGGTGAACAGCAGATGCTTGCAATGGGCAGAGCGCTTATGTCGCACCCGTCAATTATTCTTATGGACGAACCCTCGATGGGACTTTCGCCCCTTTATGTAAGCGAGATTTTTGATATTATCCGTTCTGTCAACGAAAGCGGAACTACTGTTCTTTTAGTTGAACAGAATGCAAAAAAGGCACTTTCTATCGCAAACAGAGCGTATGTTCTTGAAACGGGCAACATTGTCCTTTCGGGCGACGCAAAGGAACTTATGAACAACGATTCGGTTAAAAAAGCTTATCTTGGAGAATAGCAAGGAGGAGAATTTATGCCTGAACTTGTAATCACAATAGCGAGAGAATTCGGTAGCGGAGGACGCACGATAGGCAAGATGCTCAGTGAAAAGTACAATATCCCTTATTATGATAAGGAGCTTTTGCGTATTGCGTCGGACGACAGCGGAATAAACGAGTCGCTTTTTGGAATGTCGGACGAAAAATCAAAGTCGGGAATACTCAAAAAAGTAAAGGTCTATGAGGGTAAAGTGATTTCTCCCGAAAGCCCCGATTTTACATCTGAAGAAAACCTTTTCAACTATCAGGCAAAGGCGATAAAGGAGCTTGCCGAGAAGAAGTCCCCCTGCATAATAATAGGCAGATGCGCGGATTTTATTCTGCGTGAGAGAAAGAATGTTCTTCGCCTTTTTATATGGGCGGACAAGGAAACCTGCATAAAGAACGCTATGGAGGTTTGCGGATACGAGCGCAAAGAAGCGGAAAAGCAGGTTGAAAAGATAAACGCCGAGCGCAGTAAGTATTATAAAGCTCACACGGGGCACGATTGGGAAAATGTCCGCAATTATGACCTTTGTCTTAATACAAGCGAGCTTGGCTTTGACAAGTGTATGGAAATAATCGAGCGATATGTTGAGATAATGAAATAAAAATATCCGAGAGATTTCTCTCGGATATTTTTTGTTTATCTTTCTTCAAATTTTTTGAGAAAAGCTTTTGTTCTTTCGTTTTTAGGATTCACGATAACATCATCGGGCGAGCCTTCTTCAACGATAATACCGTCCGACATAAATATAACTCTGTCTGCAACGCTTCGAGCAAACTCAATTTCGTGCGTAACGATAACCATTGTCATCTTTTCTGCGGCAAGGGACCTTATTACTTTTAATATATCGCCAGTCAGTTCAGGGTCCAATGCGGAAGTCGGCTCGTCAAAAAAGAGTATGTTTGAATTCATCGCAAGAGCTCTTGCTATTGAAACCCTTTGCTGTTGTCCGCCCGAAAGCTGACAGGGGTAGTAGTCGGCTTTATCCGAAAGCCCCATTTTGTCAAGAAGCTTCTTAGCGATTTGTTCCGCTTCTTTTTTGGGGACATTCTTTGTTGTCACCAAGGGGTCGGTTATATTTTTGATAACGCTGTAATGGGGAAAGAGATTAAAGTTCTGAAAAACAAGTCCGAACTCGGAATAGAACTTTCTGAGCTCCGAATTTTTAAGATATATAGCCTTGCCGTCCTTATCCTCGGCGACAGCCTTGCCCGAATAGATAAGCGAGCCGCCGTCAAGCCTTTCAAGCATTGTGGCACAACGGAGAAAAGTGGATTTTCCCGAACCCGACGGACCTATTATAGCAACAACCTCGCCCTTTTCGACCGAAACGGAAATGTCCTTTAAAACTTCAAGGTCGCCGAAGGATTTTCTTGCATTTTTTATTTCAAACACACTCATTCAGAACGCCCCTTTTTGTTAGTTGTAATAGTTCATTGACTTTTCGATTTTTCTCATTACCGCCGCAACGATAAGGTTGAAGAGGTAGTAGAAGATACCCGCCGCAACAAAGGCTGTCATTGATTTTTCAGCCGCCGCAATAGCCTTTGCGTTAGTGAACATTTCGGGGATAGATAGCGTAAAGGCAAGTGAAGTATCCTTGATAAGAGTGATT
>CAMGJS010000169.1 GCA_946056455.1 uncultured Clostridia bacterium
GATAATATTATAATTAATCTTTTATGTCAGAAATCGGGAAAGCATTTTATTATCTGAGTTCTGATAATTTCATATACATTTTCAGCTGCTCCGATATTTACAAATTTGATTTTACGACTTCCTCCGCTTACTTCAACATTATTTCCGCTCAATCTTACCCTTGACTTCTGAGATATATCGTGGCTTATTATTTTGCCGTCATAAAAACTGACGATTTTTTTATCTGTCACAATATATAGTGTTTTAGTTAATTTCTTTCGGCGTACTATATCTATGATGGGCTCGGTTGCAATAAGGAGCATAGATATTCCCACGGGAATAATAAATACAAGCGAAAGATAAACGGATGTTGACCCTGTATTGCTGTAAGCGTCAACGAGTCGGAAAATAAACACAGTTATCGCCGCCAGAGTGAGTATAAAAAAGATTATGCCCGCGATAAGACGATACACTGAGCCCTTGCCTGTATTTGCCATACCGCACCAGAGAATATCGTCGCCCATAGTCTGCTTTGCTTTCTGCAAAAGCTCGTCGTATTCCGAGTCGGATTCAAATTCGTTTACTACAATAGCGCTGTCGTCGTCTTTTTCGGATACAAATTCAAGCTTTGCCTTTTTAATTATTTCTGCGGCATTTTCTGCATTGCAGATGCCTTCAATATAAAGACATTCGGAATAGTTTGAGGATACCATAGCGTCCTTTTGAAAGACAAGTCTTAACGAACCCGAATTATCCTTTTTGACCTTTGTATAGATTTTATTAAAGCTGTCGTACGGGACCTCAATCAGCTTTCCGTTGCGAAGGTCGTAACATAATACCCTTTTGTCTGTTGCGGCGTATATTTTTGACTTTCCGACTACGATATCATAAATCGAGCGTGCAAGAACATACAGTCCGAACATTACCGCAAAAATCGAAAGCGCTATCATGGTTCTGCCTACGCCGGACACATATGAGGCAACTCCGATTATTGAAAAAAATGCAATAAGAAAAACACCCAGAAGAACCGTTACTCCCTTGCCTGCAAGAATACCCGTTTTGACAAACGGCTCACCCTGCCAAAGAATTTTTTCGTCCTTTTCTATTATATCTTCCCATTCAAAAACAATTTCGTTCTCGTTCATTTTTTCCTCCGTATAATAGAGCCTTATTCATTGGCATCCGTTAATTCCGCTTTATCCTCGTCTGAAACGGGAACTTCCTCGGAAGCCGTATCATCGGAAGGCTCTGTTTCGCCGTAAGCGTCGTTCTGAGGTATTATATCTGCAACAGGCTCTTTTTCTTCAACCGACTGTTCCTCTGAAATATCGTTATCATAACCGTTCTGATGCTCAAATTCGTCAACGGGCATAGGTCTTGAGAAATAATAGCCCTGTATCATATCGCATCCCAGAGAATGTAAAAAGTCAACCTGCTGTCTTGTTTCAATACCCTCGGCGACTGTTTTCATATTAAGATGCTTTGCCATTTGTATTGTATCTTCAATAATAGAGGAACTTCGCTCGTCGTTATCGGAAATATTGAAAAAGCCTGCGTCAAGCTTTATTATGTCAAGGGGAATATCTTTCAGCGAATTAAGCGATGAAAAGCCCGAACCGAAATCGTCCATAGAAACTACAAAACCATACTTTCTGAGTCTTTGAACGGTTTCTACAAGCAAGTTTTTATCATCGAAAAATGCGCTTTCGGTAAGCTCTATTTCAATGCAACTGTATGGAATATCATACTGCCTTACAATGCCCTCGATATGCTCGGCAAGGTCGGGGTTTTCAAAATGTGCTCTCGAAATATTTACAGAAATCGGGAAGAGTGTTTTTCCGTTTTTATGCCATCTGCTCTGTATTTTGCAGACCTCGTTCAGCATATAGTCGTCAAGCTTTGTGATAAAGCCGTTCTTCTCAAAAACAGGTATGAATTTTGACGGAGAAATAAGTCCTTTTTCTTCGCTTGCCCAGCGGACAAGAGCTTCTGCTCCCGATATAGTCTCGGTAACGGAGCTGTATTTAGGCTGAAGATATACGATAAATTCCTTCTTTTCAAGAGCGGCGTCCATTGTGTTTTCTATTTCACGCTCGTTGATAAGCTTGATATGCATTTCATCGTCAAAAAAGCTTATGCCGTTTGCAACAGACGAATTTGCTCCGCAATCCTTTGTCATTCCCGAAAGATTGTTTATTCTGTCAATAGAAAGAGTTCTGTCCTTTATCTCGTAAACTCCGAAATGGTATTTTATTGCAGTTCTGGCTTCAACTTCACAAAGAGCGTCCCTTAAAGCCGAAACTTTATCTGTAAGATTTTCTTTGTCGGTATAGGTTAAAAGAACAGAATAGGTGTCACCGCTGTATCTTGTTGCAAGCTCGTAATGCTTCTTTACAAACTTTGAGAGAATATCCGAAACACGCACAAGAAGCTTGTCCGCTTCGGAATGACCGTACATATCGACATACATCCTGAATTTGCATATATCAAAAGAAACCAACGCGTAATTATTCTTTGTCCGCTTTTTGAGAAGTTTTGCGGCGTCAGCTTTGAATTTGAGCCAGTTGGTTCTTCCCGTTACTGCATCGAGGAATATCAGTGAAATAAGCTTTCTGTTTGAAACTATCTGCCCTGTTACCGTTGCGAAGTTGATAATAATCGTTATTATTATAATGAGAACGGGGCCTGCAATAATAGAAAGCATCATAAGTGTGAAGTTATCCCTGTTGCTTACCCCTCTTATCATCTTGACTTTTGAGATAACGCTCCATTTGTTGACGCCTATCGGGTGACGATACCATATATTTATCTGCGCAGAATCGGTTATTGCTCTGCTTACATCAAAATTAAGGTATTCTTCATCACCGTAAAATCCTCCTGAAAGTCCTGCTCCTCTTTTTGATTTGAGATAATTCTGCTCTGAGGCTGTCATAACATCTCCGCTGTAATCGGAGTACAATGTTGTAAGTTCAGAGCCGTCATACGACGCTCTTTCAATGGAGTTGACATCAAAATCATCTGTGCCGAGTTCGTTATGACTTACTACATTATAGTCATCGTCGACAATATATATTTCAAATATATCCTTTGCATATTCAGCAGGGATATCATAAGAAACAGAGCATATCGAAATAAAATAACCCTCACAACTGAAATTTTTAATTTTTGGAGAAATAAATATAATTTTCCCTTTCAAAGAGCTGTCGCTGCATACAACTGCTCTTGTCGGATTTGCATTTTTGAAAAAGCTCTTTGATTTAATATTTACTGCTTTTCCGTTATTATCAAAGCCAACCCCGTTTGCGGTAACAACATAAGCGTGGTCGAAAGTGCCGAAATCATTGGCAACGCCGAATTTTTCTCCAAGGGAGGAATCAATATCGGCAGTGCCGTTTTTTATAGCAAAGGCATTGACAGCGTCAAGGCGGGAAGTAATATCCTTCTCTATGAACGATGATACGAGCCCCGTTGATTCATTATAGTGTCTTGCTTCTATTTCAAGCATAATATTTATAGCAAAGGTTATCCCGGCGGCAAGAACAAGCCATAAAATACCGATTATTATTATTCCCATAACAAATGTAGGGATTATACTGGATTTTTTTATCTTTGTATTCGCAATTTTTTTGAGACTTG
>CAMGJS010000170.1 GCA_946056455.1 uncultured Clostridia bacterium
CAGAGTTTTTATTTTATATGTAATTAAATAATCATCAGTGAGGCACAATCGCCATAAGTACTCCGGCGGCAACAGCAGAGCCAATAACGCCTGCAACATTTGGTCCCATAGCGTGCATAAGAAGGAAGTTCGTGGGGTTTGCCTCTGCTCCGACTTTTTGAGAAATACGGGCAGCCATAGGAACGGCGGATACTCCCGCAGAGCCGATAAGAGGATTTACCTTTCCTCCTGTTACCAAGTACATAATCTTTCCGAAAAGTACACCGCAAGCAGTTCCGATTGAGAATGCCGCAAGTCCAAGAAGAATTACTTTAAGAGTCGACCAGTTAACAACGCTATCTGCCGATGTTGTTGCGCCAACCGATACACCGAGCATAATTGTAATAATATTCATCAAAGCGTTCGACGCAGTTTCAACAAGTCTTGAGCAAACTCCGCTTTCTTTAAGAAGATTACCGAACATAAGCATACCAACAAGAGGAGCTGCCGCAGGAACAAGAAGCGACACAACAAGAGTAACGGCAATAGGGAAAATTATCTTCTCTGTCTTTGAAATAGGACGAAGATTACTCATTACAACAGAGCGTTCCTTCTTTGTGGTCAGCGCCTTCATTATAGGAGGCTGGATTACAGGAACAAGCGCCATATACGAATAGGCCGCAACTGCTATTGTTCCGACAGAAAGTGAAAACGGTGTTCCGTCGGGTGATATACCGCTACCTATCATCTGGTTTGATACATATATTGCAGTAGGTCCATCTGCGCCGCCGATAATAGCTATTGACGCACATTCCTGAGGAGTAAGACCGAGAGCAGCCGCACCGATAAGTGCCGCAAAGATTCCTCCCTGCGCTGCCGCTCCAAGAAGAAAACTCTTAGGATTAGCAATCAGCGGACCAAAGTCAGTCATACAGCCTATGCCAAGAAAAATAAGTGGCGGAAAAAGTTCAAGCCTTACGCCTGTATAAAGGACATTAAGCAAACCCTCGCCCAATCCTCCATTTTCTACAGCAAGTCCTGCCATAGGAAGATTTGCAAGAAACATTCCGAATGCAATAGGAAGAAGAAGCAACGGTTCAAAACCTTTTTTTATCGCAAGGTACATAAGACCGAACGAGATAAGAAGCATCAGACAATGTCTCCATGTTAGTGAAGCAAACCCCGATACTTCCCAAAGGCTCTGAATTGAGTCAAGAAAAGTCTGTAACATAAATTATAAAACTCCTTTAAAATGATTTACTTAATTAAAATGGTGAAGTATTATCTCTGATCCCTGCCATCGCCCATACAGGTCTGCCGCCCGCATTATGCGATTTCTTTATTGAACGAACAGAATATCTGGTCTCACCGTCTGACATAGCGGCAACAGCGGCAGCAATTACAGCAACTACTTCATCGCTTATTCCGTCTTCAACAGCAGGAACCGGAGAAGAAACAGTAGCCTCAGGTTTCTTAGTTGCAGCCGGAAGCGTTTTTTTATCAGAACCCTTTAATGATTTTGCCTTTTTATTATTTTCTTTTTTAGCAGAAGCATTTGACACCGCTTTAAAAATAAGTCCCATAATTGAAAAGAACAAAACCAAAAGAACAAGTCCGATAAATACAACAGTAAAACCTACAATGATTTTTGTTCCCACATCGCCGGGCGTCATATACTTGAACCAATCAATATTCCTCATAAATTCATAACTTATTGACATAGCTTAAATCATTCCTCCGAAAAATCAATTATAAACTAATTATAACTCATAATGAAAATAAATGCAACTTATTTATTATATTTTTTCAAAAATCTTGACGATTTTTTTGAACTGGGATATAATCATATATACAGAATTATATTGAGAGGAAATACAATTTATGTTTATACAATTTTTTTCCACATCGGTTCCCGTGACTGATGTTCCTGGATATCTTGAAACTTTATCAACCAGACTTAAAGGTTTCCTTCCGACTTTTATTTTTGCGCTTATTATTTTTCTTGTCGGATTTATTCTTGCAAAAATAATCCTTGCACTATTAGGAAAAGGTCTTAAAAGAAGCAAGCTTGACGCATCAGCTCACGGATTTATAAAAACTGTAATACAAATTATGCTTTACATACTGATTTGTGTTATAACACTTTCTACTCTCGGCGCCGACCTTTCGTCTATCGTTGCTGTAATAGGCGCGGCAGGACTCGCTATTGGACTTTCGTTGCAAAACAGCCTCGCTAATGTCGCGGGAGGGTTTATAATTCTTTTTTCAAAACCGTTTAAAAAAGGAGATTTCATTGAAACATGTGGATTATCAGGCACTGTAGACGAAATATCAATTCTTTCAACTACCCTTATTACAGTTGACAATAAGGTTGTAAGAATACCAAACGGAACGCTTTCATCGTCTACAACTATAAATTATACCGAAAAAGACAGCAGAAGGCTGGACTTAAAATTTATTGTAAGAAGTGAATATGACTATAAAGAAGTTATAGATATAATTACAAACGTTATAAAAAACAGTCCAAAAACATTGTCAGGAACAGATATTACTGTCAGAGTTACGGATTTAAGTCCTGCTCTGACTACAATAACGTCAATGTCATGGGTAAGTACAAAAGATTATTATAGTTTAAAGAGCGATATTCTTGAAAATGTTAAATCCGAGCTCGATAAAAGAAAAATAAAGTAGGAAAAGTCCTTACAGATTTACTGTAAGGACTTTTTTATACATTATAGAATTTGATACTCTCAAATCCGTCAAGGAGTTTATCAAGCATTTTAAACGCTTTGCCTGTACCCAAAGCAACGCAAAGCATAGGGTCTTTGGCAATATGACATTCTACACCGGTCTCTTTTTCAATAAGCTTGTCCAAACCACCGAGCAGTGCTCCCCCACCTGTTACATATATTCCATTTGTCTTAATATCCCCTACAAGTTCAGGCGGAGTAATTTCAAGAACGCTCTTTATCGCTGAGATAATTTCTTCTATAGGTTCCTCAATAGCCTTTTTCACATCAAGGTCTGTAACAGTTACAGTTTCAGGTAGTCCGTGTATAAGATGTCTCCCCTTTACTGTCATGGATTTTGAACCGTCAGGGTCATATACATTTGTTAAATTCTTCTTTATCTGCTCCGCGGTTCTTTCTCCTATAAGCATTTTAAACATATAATTTATATACTTTATTATAGCCTGGTCGATTTTATTTCCACCGATTTTAATGGATGTGGACTTAGCTATCCCGCACATTGATATTGTGGCAACATCAGTTGTTCCACCACCGATATCAACAATCATATTTCCTTCCGGTGTGCTTATATCTACTCCTGCTCCGATAAGAGCAGCAACGGGCTCCTGAATTAAATAAACCTTTCTTGAGCCCGCATTTCTTGCGGCGTCTACGACTGCCCTGCTTTCAACCTCAGTTATTCCCGAAGGAACGCAGATAATTATTCTTGGCATAAACAGCTGTTTTGCGCTGACTTTTTCTATAAGTGCGCATATCATACTCTCAGTCATTTCGTGGTCCGATATAACACCGTCCGTTAACGGCTTTACAGCAACTATATATTCGGGAGTTCTGCCAAGCATCTGATACGCTTCT
>CAMGJS010000171.1 GCA_946056455.1 uncultured Clostridia bacterium
AAAGAAACTAAAATCTCTTTCGTTCTAATGAGCGTAGCTGTTTTATATTGGGAGCAAAAATGATACAAGGTAGTTTTGCAATGGAGCAACAAAGTAATCGCGAATGGACAAGAACGCACGGATTTTTGCGTAATAGCAAAAATCCCAGCTTCCACGCAGTGGACAATTTTTTGCCTTCTTTTTTGTTGTCAAAAAAGAAGGTCGCCAAGAAAGGCTCGCAGAGCCGTTGGCGAAACCCTCTAAAAGCACGCAAAGCGTGCTTTAACTCCTTTCGCCGACAGCGAAACCTAAAATAAAAGCACTCTTATGAGTGCTTGATTTTTTCGCGAAACAAAATTAAAAAGGGTATCTTCCGATACCCTTTTATTACGAATTGCCCTATGTTGGCACGCACTATCCCATTACAACTTCAACATTATGAACTCCGCCGTCAAATACAGGGAGGATATTTCCTTCGATTGCATTGCCGTCAACAGTAACGCTCTTGACGCCCTTGCAAACATGGTCGGGGTTCTTGATTGTAACAGCATATTCTGCTCCGCGGTACTTTCTTGTTGCTGTAAATCCGTCCCATTCAGCAGGGATTGAGGGGTCGATACGAAGACCGTCAAAGTCAGGCTTTACGCCGAGAATGTACTGTGAGATAGCAACCATATTCCAAGCGGCTGTACCTGTGAGCCAGGAGTTCTTGCCCTGACCGAAGTGGTTGCCGGGCTTGCCGATATCTGCACCTGCGTCCTTACCGCCGATCATCTGACCGTATACATAAGGCTCGGTCTTGTGGATATCTGAAGTTTCTTCTGTAAATGCGGGAGCAATCTTTGAGTAGTATTCAAACGCCTTGTCGCCTCTGCCTGCATAAGCCTCTGCGCAGATTATCCAAGCGTTGTTGTGTGTGAAGATACCTGCGTTCTCCTTGTATCCGCCAGGATATGTTGAGATTTCACCGTACTGGATGTAGTACTTTGTGAATGCAGGGTTATTAAGGACAAGACCGAAATCTGTGTTGAGGTACTTGTCGATAGAGTCGAGAGTCTTGATGTCTGCTCCCACATCCTTGCCTATTTCTGACATAACGGCAAAGCCCTGAGGTTCGATGAAAATCTTACCTTCTTCACATTCCTTTGAACCCATCTTTGCGCCTGTTGAATCGTATGCTCTGAGGAACCAGTCGCCGTCGAAAGCGTGTTCCATAACATTCTTCTTCATCTTGTCGATTTCAGCCTGAGCCGCAGCCGCCTCGTCATCCTTGCCAAGATGTTTAAGAATTGCAACATAGTTGGGACCTGTGTATGTAAAGAGTGTTGCAACCATTACCGATTCGGCAATCTTTGAATATCCGCCTTCTGCAGCAAACTTGGGGTTGGTGTATGTCTGGAAAGATTCACCCGGTGTGTCTGAGAAGCAGGAGAGGTTGATACAGTCGTTCCAGTCGGCACGCATTGCAAGAGGAAGTCCGTGAGGTCCGAGATTGTTTACAATGTGATAGAATGAAACTCTGAGGTGGTCGAGCATAGGCTTTGCAAGGGACTCGTCGTTATCATAAGGAACCATCTCGTCGAGTATTCCCCAGTCGCCTGTTTCCTTGATGTATGCAGAAACAGAGAGAATCATCCACAGCGGGTCGTCGGAGAAATCTCCGCCTATATCCGAGTTACCCTTCTTTGTAAGAGGCTGATACTGATGGTAGCAACCGCCGTCGGGGAGCTGTGTTGAAGCAATATCGATAATTCTTTCTCTCGCTCTGTCGGGAATCTGATGAACGAAACCGAGTACATCCTGGTTTGAATCTCTGAATCCCATACCACGACCGATACCCGATTCAAAGTATGACGCAGAACGGGAAAGGTTGAATGTAACCATACACTGATACTGGTTCCAGATGTTTACCATACGGTCAACCTTGTCGTTGGGAGTATTTACGCTGAGGATACCGAGAAGTTTGTCCCAGGTTTCCTTGAGCTCTGCAAGACCTGCCGCAACCTTTTCGGGTGTGTTGTACTTTTCCATCATTGCGTGAGCCTTGACTTTGTTGATTGTCTTGCCGTCAGCCTCAAACTTCTGGTCAACGGGCATTTCAACATAGCCGAGTATGAAGATAAGCGTCTTGCTTTCGCCTGCTTTAAGTGTGATTTCCTTGTAGTGTGAAGCGATAGGCGACCAGCCGTCAGCGAATGAATCCGTTGCCTTGCCTGCAATTACTGCCTCGGGGTTGTGGAAACCGTTGTAAAGACCGATAAATGCGTCACGGTCGGTATCATAACCGTCGATAGTGTCATTTACAGAGTAGAATGCAAAGTGGTCGCGTCTGTCGCGGTATTCTGTCTTGTGGTAGATTGTTGAACCGTCAACCTCAACACGACCTGTGGAGAAGTTTCTCTGGAAGTTTGTGCAGTCGTCCTGAGCGTCCCACAGGCACCATTCAGCGAATGAGAAGAGCTTGATTGTCTTGTCGGCCTTGCCCTCGTTTGTGAGAACAACCTGCTGAACTTCTCCGTCATAATTCTGAGGAACGAAGAATGTAACCTCAGCCTTGATATCGTTCTTCTTACCTGTGATAACTGTATATCCCATACCGTGACGGCACTCGTAAGCGTCAAGCTCTGTCTTTACGGGTGACCATCCGGGGTTCCATATTGTGCCGTTATCGTTTATGTAGAAGTATCTTCCGCCCATATCAATGGGGACATTGTTGTAACGGTATCTTGTTATTCTGCGGAGTCTTGCGTCCTTGTAAAAGCTGTAACCGCCTGCGGTATTTGAAATCAGTGAGAAGAATCCCTGTGTTCCAAGGTAGTTAATCCAAGGATAAGGAGTTCTGGGAGAAGTAATGACATATTCTCTTTTTGCGTCGTCAAAATATCCGAACTTCATTTGATGTACCTCATTTTCTATAAGATTTTTTCTGCATTGTTCCACTATTCTCTCGCAGAACTATACAGATACATTATACAATATATTCCCTACTCGGTCAAGATATTTTTGTGTAAAAAGCACTAATATTTATCACAAAATTATCTCAAATTTAATGTCTATATTAACCATATCAGCCGTTGTATTCAGCAATATTTGTTACAATTCCCTTTGCGGTTATGTCGATAATGCCGTAGCTCGGCGGAAAAAAGTCCCTCGGCTGAGAAAGACTTCCGGGGTTCATAATATAAAGACCGTTTTCATAGGAGCTGTAACGCTGGTGCGTGTGACCGTAAAGGGCGATTTTTGCTCCTTTTTGCTCGGCTTTGTCGATAAGCATTTCAAGACCGTACTTGACGCCTAAGGTGTGACCGTGGGTTGCAACGATTTTCACGCCGAAGTCCGCCTCTATTGTTAAAATATCGGGCGCGGCGGAGTTATAATCGCAGTTTCCCCGCAGATAGCGCAGGTCGATATAAGGGTAGACGGATTTTAACATATCCGCCTCCTGCTCGCCGTCCCCCAAATGAATAAACATATCGGCAGATTTAAGGTGCATTTCGACAACATCGAAAAGTGCGCCCGTTTTGCCGTGTGTATCAGAAAAGACAATTATTCTCAAAGCACATAATCCTCCGAAAGAAATATATTGTAAT
>CAMGJS010000172.1 GCA_946056455.1 uncultured Clostridia bacterium
AAGTCGTCAGAAATTCCGACCTCACCTTACGGGAGGGCGGTTATAAAGTCACTGTGCCTATTGAATTCGCTCCCGACTCCGAGATAGAAAATCTTTCCGAAGTCAGCGAGGTTACGCTTGAATTTCCTCTTGAAGACCTTTCTACAAGGGTAATTACCATCAGCAGAAATGATATTGTTATCATAAATAAGCCTGCCGATTATGATATTATCCCTGCAACAACAGGTTGGGATGTAACCTTTGTCGGTGATGAAGAAACCTTAAACGAGCTTACCGTAAAGGATGTTGTAGTTCAGCTTGACCTGACATCTGTTTCAAGCAGTATCACAAGCAATGTCTATATCCGCGCGCCCATCAATGTATTTGTCCCCGATAAAGGGCTTGTCTGGGCAACGGGAAGTCAGGTAGTGGCTTTTCAGGCTAAAGAAAAATAATTTTTTGAGGGACTGAAAAAAGTCCCTCAAATTCTTTGTTGTGAAAGGAAAATCCTATGCCTATTATTGTTTCGGAGATAAAAACTCCGCTTGACGCTTCTTTTGACGAAATAATATCACTTGCCGTTAAGAAGGTGGGAATAAACAAAAGCGAAGTCAAGGACTGCGCTTTGCATAAATCATCACTTGACGCTCGTCATAACGACAACATTAAGCTTGTCCACAGCGTTTTTCTCTCTTTGCGCTCCGACAACCTTGAACAAAAAATAGCAAAAAAATCGGATTGCCGATATTTTGAGGAAAAAGAACTTATTGTCAGAAAGGGAACAACAAAGCAAAACGGGAGAATAGTCGTTGTCGGCTTCGGTCCTGCGGGGCTTATGTCTTCGCTCATTCTTGCCGAAAACGGATATGCTCCCATTGTTCTTGAAAGGGGAGCGCCCGTTGACGAGAGAGTGACGGCGGTGGAAAACTTCTTTAAAAACGGCATACTCGACACCTCGACAAATGTTCAGTTCGGCGAGGGAGGAGCAGGGACTTTTTCTGACGGCAAGCTTACAACAAGAATAGGGGACGAGCTTTGCTCCTATGTATCAAAACGGCTTGCTGAGTTCGGAGCGCCCGAAGAAATTCTCACAAAATCAAATCCCCATATCGGAACGGATAAATTAAGAGAAGTCGTAAAGAATATCCGCAAAAGAATTATTTCTCTTGGGGGAGAAATCCGTTTCAATACCTATGCTAAGGATTTTGTCACAGAAAACGGCAGGGTGAAAGCCGTTGTCACAGACAGCGGAGAAATAGAGTGTTCCTCTTTAATACTTGCAATAGGTCACAGCGCAAGAGATACATTTGAGAAGCTAATGCAAAAGGGAATATTCATCGAGCCTAAGCCTTTTTCCGTCGGAGCAAGAATAGAGCATAAGCGCATTGATGTCAACAAAAGCCTTTATGGGAAGAATTTCGATAATCCTCTTCTTCCGCAGGGCGAATACAGGCTGTCGTACAGAGAAGGCGACAGGGGAGTATATACCTTCTGTATGTGTCCGGGAGGATATGTCGTGCCGTCTGCAAGCGAGGAAGAAACGGTAGTCACTAACGGTATGAGCGAGTTTGCCCGCGACGGTGAAAATTCAAATGCCGCTGTCGTTGTTTCCGTTACTCCCGATGACTTTGGAAAAAACGCGCTTGACGGAGTGGACTTTGCAAGAAGAATAGAAAAGACCGCATTTATTCTCGGCGGAAGAAATTATCGCGCTCCTGCCGTTTCTGTCGGAAATTTTCTCGATAAGAAAACAGGCATTGAAAAAGGCGTCGAGCCTTCTTATTCTATCGGAGTGGAAATTGCAGACTTTGACAAGCTGTTTCCTCCGTTTGTGACGAATATGATGAGAAAGGGCTTATATAAATTCGGCGGAAAAATGCAGTGCTTCAAGGACAGAAAGGCTATTCTCACCGCCGCCGAAACAAGAACATCGTCTCCCGTGAGGATACTCCGCAACGAAGAAAGAGCGTCGGTTTCTCTTAACAATCTTTATCCCGTCGGCGAGGGAGCAGGTTATGCAGGCGGAATAATGAGCGCCGCCGTTGACGGAATTAAAACCGCATTAAAAATTATGGAAATATATGCATCGGAATAAAATAAGCCGCCTTGCACAAATTATTAAAAAATGTGCAAAGCGGTGTTTTTATGGTTGTTTGTGTTATGGGTGCAACGGATAGTGTAGCCTCAATTATGAAAAGACTTTCAGAAATCGATAAACTGCTTGTTATATTTGAAGACGGCGCCGACGCCTCTCTTGCCGATACAGTTCCCGATAACGCACAAGTAATCGCTGGCGGAGATGATGAAAAGCTGTTAAAAAGGCTCTCAAATCGAAAAATCAGCGTGATAACCTGCGGCGGAGCAAAGGACAGCATAAGCTACACGAGTAATTCCGAAGATGACATAGTGGTTTCCGTTCAGCGTGAGATAGAATCTCATAACGGCAGAAAATACGAGCCGTTTGAGGTTCCGTTGCAAAAGCTTACGGGCGAGAGCGAATATTCCGCAATGGCTTATGTTGCCGTTAAAACTTTGCTTGGAAAATAAAAGAAAAGAGGTACCGAATTTGACCAAATCTCGGTACCTCTTTTATATCAGAATGTTTCAAAAGCGTACTTGATATTTTCCATAACCTCGTTCTTGTTGTACGGATTATTGATAAGTCCTATAGCGCCGAGCGATATGCATTTTTCAAGTATAGTTCTCTTGGTGCACATCTTTGAAAGAAGAATAATCGGTGCGTTTATGTGCTTTGCACGAATTTTGTAATAAGCCGAGCAGGGGTTTTCGTCATCGAGAATTATAAGGTCGGGGACCTGCTTGCCAAGGAAGTAAAGCGCAAAAGAAACGGTAGTTTCAACGCTCACTTTGTATTCGTCCGCAAGGTGACTTCTTATTACCGAGCATATTTCATTGTCAGGCTCTATAATAAGAATATGTTTCTTGGATCGCTCTTTTTTAAGGACCTCTTCAATCTTATCAACAAGCATATTTTTCTGAACGGGTTTTACTATATATCCGTCTGAGCCTATGCTGATACATTCACATACTGTTTCAACATCGGCAACTCCCGTCTGAAAGATAACGGGTATTTCCTTGTATTCGTTTATCGCTTTGAGCTTTTTGAAGAAGGTTATGCCGTCCATTCCCGGCATACGCACATCAAGCAGGATAACATCGGGCTTTTTTGAGACCATTTTTTCAAATGCCGCCTGACCTGACGACGCCGTTATCACGGAATATTCGCTTCCGAGCTGGAAAAGAAGTGTACGCAGGGCTATCTCGTCATCGTCGACAACAAGAATACATTTTTTATCCTCGCTACCTTCTTCCGTTTCGGGCAACTTTTCGGGAAGATGGTATTTTGAAAGCTCCATCAGCATATCTTCCTTGCTGCTGTGTACGCTCATAAATGAAACATCGGGAATATTGAAACATTCATCACGCGTCATTCCAAGGTTTGAAGCGACAACGATGGTGTGTATCTTTGACGCCGATTGAAGATTTTTTATTCTTCTCAGAATATAAATTCCCGATGAGCTTTCCTTATCTGCCTTGCAAATATTAACGCCTCT
>CAMGJS010000173.1 GCA_946056455.1 uncultured Clostridia bacterium
ATATCATTTTTCACATTATCAACACCTTTACTATTATTGATAATAATATAATATACTTTATGTTACAAAGTATGTTATGAAATGTGTTTGTTTAAATTAAACAATTATAATGGTATGGCATTATGCATAAAAACAAATTAAAATGTTATCTATTACATTAAGATTGCTTATTATTCAAAGTTGTTGAATTTAACGGACAGATATGGTAACATAGTATTGCATAATGAAATGAAAAAACAAAAAATATGGAGGAATAAATTATGCAGAAGAAAAAATTGCTGACAATGCTTCTTGCGTTTTCGGTAACATGTTCAATGGCGGTTACTCCATTATATGCCCTGGAATTTTTTCAAGGTGAGCACGATCACATTTGGGGCGAGTGGTCAGAGGACATAGCACCGACATGTACTGCAGCAGGCAGAAAAGAACGCACTTGCATGGTAGATGGCTGTACTGCAAGAGATTTAGAAGAAATACCTGCAACAGGACATGATTGGTCAGATAAAAACGGAAAATGTTCAAGATGTGAAACAACATGCACTGAACATGTTTTTATGTTTGTATCCACATTTATATATAAGTGCACAATATGCGGTTTCGAAGAAGAAAAAGAGCCGCCCTGTATTCATTACTTTGTTGGTGGAGAATGCAAGTATTGCGGCGCACAGAACCCCGACTATGCCCCCCTTCCACGTTTATTATCACCTTCTTCTTTAGAAGAAGATGAGAAGGTTGCCGTTCCTGATATTCCCGTGGCCGGAAAAGGCGAAACAGTTGAAATTAAAATGCCCAAGGCCATGACAAATGTTCCCGTAGAGTACCTTGAATTTGCTAAGGAAAACAATGTTTCAATCAAACTTGACTACGACGCTTACGCATGGATAATCAGCGACATAAAGACACCTAAGTCCGCTGACCTTAAAATTGATACAAACGCGTCTTACCTTGTTCTTGACACAGCTCTCAAGGCTCTTCCCGGAGATAACTCAAATGTTATCGATATCGCTCACGACGGAGCTCTTGATTTTAAGGCAACACTTAAGTACGATGTTGACAAGAAGAACGCAAGCAAGTATGTAAATCTTTACTACTATGAACCGACAGCAAAGAAGCTTGAACTTCAGGGAAGCACAAAGATAGGTCTTGACGGTTATATTTACCTGCCTTTCACACACTGCTCGACATATGTTCTCAACATCACAGCTACACCTGCTTCTTCAAATATGTTTGAAGACCTTGCGGCAGGCGAAAGCGCAACAGTTGTTGAAGAAACACTTCCTGCAACAGATAACGCTCCTGCAACAACAAACGCTCCCGTTGTTACAACAGCGGCAACAGACGCAGCAGCTAACCCTGAAACAGGCAACTCTGCATTAGCACTTCTCGCTATTCCCGCAGTTATCGCAGCAGCTGCAGTAGTAGCAAAGAAGAGAGGTTAATCCTTATTTTTCATGATTGATATAATATGCGCAGTTTTATGTCTCTAAGCCATACCAAAGCTCCATAAAATATGCAAAGCGCCCTGTCCCGATTAAATTCGGGGCAGGGCGTAATTTTTACTATGAAATATCAGGCAATCGGTTTTCATACCATACAGCTGTTATTATTCCGTTTTTGACGGAAATCTCGGCTCTTTCGCCTTTGAACGAATTGCTCACTCCCAAAGGGAAATCGGGGTAGAGAGTTGTGTTTTCTGTTTCGTATTCAAGACCTTTGATTTTCACTCCCTCGGCTTTTTCACAAAGAGCGAAAACGGATATTGTCCCTTTGAAACTGCTGTCAAAAATCAGCGAACTGTTCTTTACAGCGACAGCGTTGAAACCTTTGTCGACTATAAATCCTGCGGCGTTTCTGTTTGCAATATACTGCAAAATCTGAATATTCGCAACGGTGTGGTCAAAGCGTTTTCCTCCCGTTGCGCCGTAGATATAAAAGCGGTCAAAGCCTTTTTTGAGAGCAGATTTCACCGCGGAGAAAATATCGGTATCGTCCTTATGAACGGGGAGCTTTGTTATATTCGGGTGATTGGGTGCTATGCCCAAGGAGTCAAAATCGCCGATAACTTCATCGGGCGTTATTCCGATAGAATCAAGATGACGGTATCCGCCGTCGGCGGCAATAATAAAGCTGTCTTGGGGCGGAGAGAAAATGTCCTTAGAAAAATCGCCTGCCCCGACAATTACACAATTCCTTTTCATATTATCTTATTATAGCATAGGCGGTGTAGCCTGCATACATAAGTACCATTGCGGCACCCTCGGCTCTGTTGATTTTTCTGCCCGTTGCCGAGAAGATATAGGCTATTATGCTGAAAACAATAAGCACCGCAATGTCTATTATATTCTCGCCCGTAAGAGCAACAGGGCTTATTGCGGCGGATATTCCGAGAACAAGGAGGATATTGAATATATTCGAGCCTATGACATTTCCTATCGCCATATCAACATCGCCCTTTTTAGCGGCGATGATAGAGGTTACAAGCTCGGGAAGACTTGTTCCGAGTGCGACTATTGTAAGACCTATTAAGGTGTCGCTCCAACCGATTGCTTTTGCTATTGTGGACGCTCCCTCTACTACAAAATCTCCGCCGAACTTGACAGCCGCCGCTCCTCCGACAATAAAGAGAACACATTTCCATACGGGGAGGATTTTTATTTCTTCACCCTCAGGCTCTGTTTTGTTCTTCTTTGCCGAATAAATCATCCAAGCAAGATAGAGAGCAAAAATCACAAGGAAAACTATTCCGTCAATTCTGCCCACAGACATTCCCACAAAGGCAAGAACTGCAAAAAGAAGTGTGCAGATTATTGAGAACGGAAATTCCTTTTTAAGCGTTTCTTTCTGAACGGTGAGGGGCATAAATATAGAGCATAGTCCGCAGACAACCATAAGATTGAAGATGTTAGAGCCTGTTACATTGCTGACGGCAAGTCCGTTGTTTCCGCTTATGGACGCCGTTATGCTGACGGCACATTCGGGCAGGCTTGTGCCCATTGCAACTATCGTAAGACCGATTATCATTGAAGATACGCGAAGTCTTTTTGCAACGGATGAACTTCCGTCAACAAAAAAATCCGCACCTTTTATAAGCAGAACAAACCCGACAACGAGAAGAAGAACTGCAACTAAAATTTCTTTCATATTATCCTCCTCAAAAAATTAAAACGGTTTAAGTTCGTTAAGGTCAAAGGGAGTTTCCTGATAAACGCAGTAGTTGAGCCAGTTTGAAAAGAGCTGATTTGCGTGGCACCGCCAGGTGAACAACGGCTCTTTTTCTGTGTCGTCATCGGGGAAATAGTTATAGGGGATTTCAATGGGAAGTCCCTTTTCCTTATCCCTAAAATACTCGTTTGCAAGGGTATCACGGTCGTACTCGGAATGCCCCGTGATAAAATACTGTCTGCCGTTTTTGTTTGAGATTATATGCACTCCCGAAATGTCAGACTCGGTGAGAATTTCAAGCTCTTTAACCTTTTTTATATCCTCTCGTCTTACCTCGGTATGTCTTGAATG
>CAMGJS010000174.1 GCA_946056455.1 uncultured Clostridia bacterium
AATATGGAAAATTATTATGTAGGTTTAGATTTGGGAACAGATTCTGTCGGTTGGGCAGTAACGGATGAAAATTATAATATTCCCAAATTTAAAGGCAATGCAATGTGGGGCGTTCGTCTGTTGGACAGCGGAGAAACAGCGGCTGATTACAGAGCTTTCAGAGGCTTGAGGAGAAGAACAGACAGAAACAAATTCAGAATACAATGCCTTGAAATGCTTTTTAATGAAGAAATTGCAAAAAAGGATGTTGCATTTTTTCAAAGGCTTAAAGAAAGTCCGCTGTATGACGGAGATAAAACAGTAAAAGGCAAATATTCCTTGTTTAATGATGACGATTATACAGATAAAACCTATCATAAGGCTTATCCCACTATTTATCATTTGAGAAAAGAACTCATTGAAAGTGAAAAGCCTCACGATATTCGTCTCGTTTATCTTGCAGTATGCCATATTATTAAAAACAGAGGCCATTTTCTTTTTGAAAGTGAGGATTTAGGACAGGCCGGTAATTCCGACTTTTCGCAAATATGGGAAGAGCTTAATATTTACATTAATGATAACTATAATTCAAACGGGATTTATTGCAGTGATTATATAACCGTTGAAGATATTCTTAAAAATCGTTCCTTCACGGCAACAAGAAAAAAGGAGGAGCTTCTTAAAGAATTTGGTTTAAGTAAAAAAGAAAATATTTTTGAAACGGCTATTGTTACTCTTCTTTCGGGCGGAACTGCAAAGGCAAGCGATCTTTTTAATACCGACGAATATAATGACACCGATGCAAAAAGTATAACCTTCAAAAGCGGATATGATGATAAGGTCTCGGTTTATGAGAGCGCCTTTGGCGAAAAATTCGAGCTTATCGAAAAAATTAAAGCCGTTTATGACTGGGCGGTGCTTGCTGACATTTTAAACGGAAGAAGATACATTTCTTTTGCAAAGGTTGATACATACAGCAAGCATAAAAGCGATTTAAAGCTTTTAAAAGAATATGTTAAAGCATATATTCCTGAAAAATATGATTTGATTTTCAATGAGAACAGCGATAAAACCGCAAATTATCTTGCATATTCCGGATATTCAAAAAAAGAGGCGGTTGCAAAAAGATGCTCTCAGGAAATGTTTTGCGAATTTTTGAGAAAGCAGCTTCCGAAAGAGCCTGCAAATGAAAAATATCAAAATATGTATGATGAGATAGCCGCCGCATCATTTATGCCTAAGGCTGTAACTAATGAAAACTCGGTTATTCCTATGCAGGTTAACAGAGAAGAGCTTAAAGCAATTCTCAAAAATGCACAGGGATATTTGCCGTTCTTGACTGAAAAGGACTCTGACGGTAAAAGCGTTAGTGAAAAAATTATTGATATATTCAATTTCAGGATTCCGTATTATGTCGGACCGCTTAACAGCCACAGTGATAAAAGCTGGGTTGTCAGAACAAATGAAAAAATTTATCCTTGGAATTTTGACAAGGTAGTTGATATTGATAAAAGCGCCGAGAAATTTATTGAAAGTTTAACAAGCAAATGCACCTATCTTCCAAAAGAAGATGTTATTCCGAAAAGTTCTCTTCTTTATTCAGCCTTTACCGTGCTTAACGAGCTCAATAATTTGAGAGTTGACGGCGAAAAAATAAGTGTTGAACTCAAACAAAATATTTATAAAGACTTGTTTGAAAAAAGAAATAAGGTTACTCAGTCTGCTCTTAAAAAGTATCTTGCGTCTAACGGATTTAAGGATATTGAAATATCGGGAATTGACGGAGATTTTAAAGGTAATCTTAAATCTTTCAGAGATTTGGAATTTGTTGATTTGCCTTATACGGATAAGGAAGAAATAATAAAAGCCATAACAATTTTCGGGGACGATAAAAAGCTCTTGAAAAACAGATTAAAGAAGATGTATGGCAATAGGATTTCAAATGAGGATATTCAAAAAATATCAAAGCTCAAATATACAGGTTGGAGTCGCCTTTCAAAAAAACTGCTTATGGGTATCAAAGCAGTTTTGCCATCAACAGGAGAGGTTACAAATATAATTCACGCTTTGTGGGAAACAAATGATAATCTTATGCAGCTATTAAGCAGAAATTATGATTTCACAAACAATATTATTGATGAAGAAAACGACACAGTAGAATTTACTTCTCTAAAAAAAGAGGTTGATAGTCTTTATATTTCTCCAAAAATAAAACGACCTGTTTATCAGGCAATGCAAATAATGGAGGAACTTGTGAAAATACAGGGTAAGGCTCCCAAAAAGATTTTTCTTGAAGTTGCAAGATTTGAGGGCGAAAAGAAAAGAACGGTTTCCAGAAAGCAACGGCTTCTTGATTTGTACAAAAACTGCAAAAACGAAGAAAAGGAGCTTTATGAGCAGCTTTGCAAAACCGACGAAAATGAGTTTAGAAGAGATTCTCTTTATTTGTATTACACGCAGTTCGGTAAATGCGTTTATACCGGTCAGCGTATAGAAATCAGTGATATATATAACAGAAATATATATGATATCGACCATATTTTTCCGCAGTCTAAAATTAAGGACGACAGTCTTGACAACAGAGTGCTTGTTCTAAAAACCGCAAATGAAATCAAAGGAAACAATTATCCTATAAGCTCTGATGTCAGAAGCAAGATGATGCCGTTATGGAAAATGCTTTTATCAAAAGAGCTTATCAGCAAGAAAAAGTTCGACAGATTATCAAGAAGCACGCCTTTAACCGACGAAGAGCTTTCAGCTTTTGTTTCAAGACAGCTTGTTGAAACACAGCAGTCAACAAAAGCTGTTGCACAGCTTCTCAAAAAGCGCTATCCCCATTCGGATATTGAGTATATCAAGGCGGGTCTTGTTTCCGATTTCAGAAGGGAATATGATATGCTGAAAAGCCGAGATGTTAATGATTTTCATCATGCGAAGGATGCGTATCTTAATATAGTTGTGGGCAATGTTTATACCGTTAAAGCAAGGCAGGCATATTTTATAAATAATATTCAAATCGGCACATGGAGTATGAACAGAATGTTTGACTATTCAACAAATGGCGCTTGGATTGCAGAAAATGACGAATCGCTTAAAACCGTTAAAGCCAATATGGCTAAAAACAATATTAGATTTACACGATATGCATTTAAGCAGTCAGGCGGTTTGTTTGACCAAATGCCGTTAAAAAAAGGTTTAGGACAGGTTCCTCGCAAAAAGAATATGGATATAAATAAATACGGCGGATACAACAGACCGTCGTCTGCATATTTTGCTTTTGTTGAATATAAGGACAAAAAGGGTAAAACTATTCGTTCGTTTGAACCGGTTGATTTGTATATTGAAAAAGAATACAAAGATAATCCAAAAGCCTTTATGGAAAAAAAGCTTGGAGTTGATGATGTGAAAGTCATTATTCCCTGCGTTAAATATAACGCCCTTATCAGCATTGACGGCTTTAGAATGCATATTAGCAGTAAAAGCGGGGGAGGCAGGCAATTAGTATGTAAGCCCGCTATTCAACTTGTT
>CAMGJS010000175.1 GCA_946056455.1 uncultured Clostridia bacterium
AGATTGAAAAGCTGTTACAGCTCAAATGCGATTATTTCCAGGGCTACTATTTCTCAAAGGCAGTTCCGAGGAAAGATTTTGTAAACTACATAAACAATTTCAGCCTTACTCCCGAACTTTGCGGATAAAATTAAAGCGTTTATATGACTTAGTCATATAAACGCTTTTTTGTTACATTATTTCTCTGCTGTCAAGAATTATTGTGAAAGGACCGTCATTCAGAAGCGATACCTTCATATCCGCCCCGAACACACCCTTTTCGACTACTTTTATCTCTTCTTTGCATTTTGATATGATGTATTCATACAGCCTGTTTGCCTCATCGGGAAGTCCCGCGTTAATGAATGAAGGTCTGTTGCCCTTTTTGCAGTCGGCATAAAGAGTAAACTGAGAAATAAGCAACAGTTCGCCGTTAACATCGTTAAGGCTGAGGTTTGTCTTTCCGTTTTCGTCCTCAAAAATTCTCATTCCGATAAGCTTTTTTACCATTTTGTCGGCGATTTCTTCATTGTCCTCTTTTCCTATTCCTATGAGAACAAGAAAACCTTTTCCGATTTTTCCTACGGTAAAACCGTCAACATCGACGCTTGCCGATGTCACTCTTTGTATAACAAATTTCATAATATCTCCTTTAAAATCAAGAGGTATCCATTGATGGATACCTCCGTTTTTTTATTCCTTGTATTCAAAAATGCCGTTTGAATGTCTGCCGTTTTCGTTTTTGTTGAGAAGAAGCGTGCTGTCGGTGCATCGCAAGAGACCCTTGATGTCCTTTGCGTCTGTGGGGAAGCAGGCCGTTCCGACTGCGACTTCGACCTTTATTTCACTATCGTCGGGAGTGGTAACGACAACATTTGTCAGAAGCTCATAAAGATTTTTTATCTCTGCCTTATAGTTCATCACATCGTCGCTTCCGAAGATTATCGTAACAAATTCATCGCCCGAAAGTCTTGCGGTGACGGCATTCTTTTCGTTTGAAACCGAATCGAGAACCAGAGTTGCCGCCTTTATCAGCTTGTCGCCGTTTTCGTGACCGTATGTTTCATTGATATATTTGAGGTTGGATATATCCCAGAGAGCGACAACAGCGTTCTTACATTCCGAAAGGATTTTTTCGGTCTTGATAAAGAACGAACGCCTGTTGATAATTCCCGTGAGTGAGTCGTAGTTACGCTCATACTCAATGCGCTTTCTTTCGAGTATTTCGGCGGTAATATCGGTTATGACGCCGATGATATAGTCGTTGTTTTCAAAGGTGTTTATCTTTATCCACTGACCTGTTTCCTCGTTGTTCTTTTCCTTGTTTATGTGGTGACTTCCTGCATAAGAAGCGTTGTCAGGCGAGGTTATCTTGTCATAAATCTCAGCCCATTCGCGCTTGTCAATATATCCGTTGACAATAATGGCAGGATTAAGCTGAAGAATATTTACAATAGAATTTGATACGAACACCTTGTCGCTCTTCTTGTCAAATTCAAAAGTCGCTATCGGAGTGTTGGTAAGGTCGATTATCTTTGAGTTTTTGGTGAGCCTGGTGGCAAGCTCTGCGCTGTATTCCTCAATCATTCCCGAAAGTCTGTCTATCTCGTTTATGTTTACTCTTTCAAGAATCGCGTTCTTTGACTTATCGGTATTTTCAACGGTTTTCATCAGCTTTGCAACGGGCGAGGTGATAAGATTTGTCACAATAATCGCTATAAGAAGGGCGATAAGCGCTGATGATGCGATAGTTATAAACGAAAGACTTTTCATTGTAGACGATTCGCCTGAAATAAATTTTTCAGGCACAACTCCGACAAGAAGCCACTCTTCGTTGTCGGCAAAATATGAGTCGCTGTCATAAATATCAAGTACATTTTTATATATGTAACAGCTTCTTCCGTCGGGCTGTTCGACAAAAACTGCATTGTCGCCGTAATTATCGTCAAGATTTGTTGTTGAAACACTTAACATTTTTTCTTCGCTTGGCTCAATGGTGCCAGTTTTTACCGAGCTTAAAATGTCTATTCTTCCGTTTGAACGGTCAAAGAGAAGATATCCGCTTCGTGTTCCCGATGCAAGCTCGTAATCAGGCATAAGCTTTTTCATTGTATCCTCGGATATTTCAAAGCCGATTATTCCGATGAATGTACCGTCCGACGCTATAATAGGGCAGGAGTACGATATTACCTTTCCGTCGTTTTCAAAAACGGAATGAGGACCTGCCCAGTATGAGAAATCGCTGTCGGAATGTGCAAGGGACTTTTTCTTATATGTCGCAGGCATAGAGTAGAATGAAAAAGAAACGCCTGTTTCATCGTTTTCGATTGAAAAGTCAATTTCATCGCCTACTTTAAAGCTCTTGTCAAGGCTTTTCTTTGCATTGTTGCCGTATATTACAGAAATTCCGTTCTCGGTTTTTCTTAAATAGAGTGCGGAATGTGAGGAAGGGTTCTGCGAAGCGCTCGTATCGAGAATGATAAATGCGCCCGAAACCGTTTCACTGTCCATAATGCTAAGCAATTTATCCTCGGCAGAGGCAGTTATTATCCTTATTTTAGGCGAATTCCCCGATATACTCTGAAATCTTGAAGAGAAGGTGTTGTCAATTTCCTGCTGACTATCTGTTTCATCGGCTGTCACTGTCGGCTCATTTTTGTTGCTTTCAAGCAACTGCTCAATGTTCTTTGCAAGATATTCCGCCTCCTTCTGAGTTTCTTTTGCGGAATTCAAAAGACAGCTTTCAAGCTTTTCGCTTCGGCTTGCGGCTATCAAAGATATATTTCTTGAAGTTTTTCTGTCTATGTATTCAAAATTTCCGAAATAATTGAACAAAACAACGCAGAGTAAAAACTGTATGATTATTGCGGAAATAACAGTAACAAAAATTTTAGCTTTTAAGGATACAGCCTTTTTTCCCATATTCTTTCCTCCATTCATAAAAATAAATATGTAATCATTATCACTATATCACATTTTTTTAATAAAATCAACGGTAAAACCCATTTTATTTTATTAAGGAGGATATTTTTGACGGAAATGTATGAAAAAAACAAAAATTTCTTGTTTTATTTAAAATTTTGTGTTATAATTACTCTATATATTTCTTCATAATCGGGGGGTTGGACATTGAAGCTTCTGCATATTTCCGATTTACACATTGGCAGAGTTATTTACGGTTTTGATATGACCGATGACCAGGAATTTATCCTTTCAAAAATAATACATACGGCGACAGTTGAAAAGGTTGACGCCGTTCTTGTTGCAGGCGATGTTTATGACAAGAGCATACCGTCGGCAAAAGCTGTCGAGGTTCTTGACAAATTTATTACCGAGCTTTCTGAAAAAGGCATTTCCGTTTATATGATAAGCGGAAATCACGACGGAAGGGAGCGCCTTTCCTTCGGAAGCCGACTGATGAGCTCAAAAGGAGTAATGATTTATTCAAATTTTGACGGCGAGCTTAAAAAGTTTACGCATAATGACCTTTTCGGTGCCGTCAACATCTATATGCTCCCGTTTGTG
>CAMGJS010000176.1 GCA_946056455.1 uncultured Clostridia bacterium
AGAAAAATGTTCAATAAGGAATTTTCATTTTTTGAACAGGTTTTTGTATTATTCGTCAAAAGCCTTCAATAAAACGGCAAATATGGCATTTATTACCTTAAAAAGAGCAATAAAAAAACCGCCGACATCATTCAGCGGTTTTTGGTGGGGTGGATAATGGGATTCGAACCCATGGTCTTCAGTGCCACAAACTGACGCGTTAACCAGCTACGCTATATCCACCATATTAAATGTGCCGCTGAAACAAGCGGCACTATGGCGCGCCTTACTGGACTCGAACCAGTGGCTTACTGCTTAGAAGGCAGTTACTCTATCCAGCTGAGTTAAAGGCGCATACTCACAAAAAAACTCGGAAAACCGAGTTTGGAGCGGGTGATGGGAATCGAACCCACGTAACCAGCTTGGAAGGCTGGAATTCTACCATTGAACTACACCCGCATAAATATCGCTCATTGAGAACGATATTTATTATATCACAACTATTTTTCGTTGTCAAGTAATTTTTCAAAAAATTTCTTTTTTATTTTTCCGCGCTGACTTTTATACCATTTTCATCGGCAGAAATTGAAATTTTTCCTACTATTCCGCTTTCTGAAATGACTATATCGGCAACCTTATCCTCTATATTCTTTCTGATAAAGTTTCTGATATCACGGGCACCGAACTTTCCGCCGTGGCTCTTTGTTGCAATCTCTTCAAGAGCCTTGTCATCATAGGAAAGAGTAATATTCTTTTCGGCAAGAGGTTCTTTCATCTCGTCAAGCATCAAAGCGGCTATGGATTTGAAGTTTTCAAGAGTCAGTCCGCCAAAGACAACAACCTCGTCTACTCTGCCTAAAAATTCAGGACGCAGGAATTCACGCAGACCTTTCATTGCCTTTTCTTTGCTTATTTCGTTTTCGGATTTATTAAATCCGAGTCCCGAAGATTTATCAGATGAACCTGCGTTTGAGGTCATAACGATAACGGTATTTTCAAAGTTGACATTTCTGCCCTGAGCGTCGGTTATTCTGCCTTCGTCAAGAATTTGAAGAAGAATGTTCATAACATCGGGATGAGCCTTTTCAATTTCGTCAAAAAGGATAACCGAGTAAGGCTTTCTCCTTACTTTTTCCGTGAGCTGACCTGCCTCGTCGTAGCCAACATATCCCGGAGGTGAGCCGACTATTCTCGATACCGAATGCTTTTCCATAAACTCGGTCATATCAAGTCTGATAAGAGGGTCAACGCCGTCAAACATTTCGGAAGCAAGAACCTTGACAAGCTCGGTCTTGCCGACGCCCGTAGGACCTACGAAAATAAAGCTTGCAGGTCTGCGACGCTTTGAAAGCTGAGCTCTTGTTCGCTTTATTGCCTTTGCAACCAGCTCAACAGCCTCGTCCTGACCGATAATTTTTGATTTGAGAGCGTCTTCAAGGCTTGTTATCTTTTTGAATTCGCTTTCCATAATTTTATTTGCGGGAATACCTGTCCAGAGTTCGATTACTCTTGAAAGGTCCTCATTTGTGACGGTTATTCCGTCAACGCTTTCGCTGAGTGGCTTTATCTCATTTTCAAGCTGTAAAAGTTCTGCCTTGGCAACAGAAAGCTTTTCATAATCGGGTGAACTGCTGTCCTCAATGTCGCTTACTTCTTTGCGTTTAAGTTCAAGCTCTTTATTTTTCTTGATAAATTCTGCAATTTCGGGGTGCTTGATGCTCGCCCTTGTACAGGCTTCATCAAGAAGGTCTATTGCCTTATCGGGCAGAAATCTGTCGTTGATATAACGCTCTGAAAGAACGGCGCAGGAACGGAGTATTTCGTCTGTAACCTTTACCTTATGAAACTTTTCGTAGTATTCTTTTATTCCGCAAAGAACGCTTACCGTATCTTCTATGGTAGGCTCGTTTACTGTTACGGGCTGAAATCTTCTTTCAAGAGCGCTGTCCTTTTCAATATATTTTCTGTACTCCTTGAAGGTCGTTGCGCCGATAACCTGAACTTCGCCTCTTGAAAGAGCGGGCTTTAAGATGTTTGCTGCATTCATCGAGCCTTCGCTGTCGCCTGTTCCGACAAGATTGTGAACCTCGTCAATGAAAAGGATAACATTACCCTCGGCCTTTACTTCATCAATAAGTCCTTTGACACGGCTCTCAAACTGTCCCCTGAATTGTGTTCCTGCAACAAGAGCTGTAAGGTCAAGCAGATAAAGCTCTTTATTTGCAATATTGAAAGGAACATCACCTGAGGCTATTTTCTGTGCAATACCCTCGGCTATTGCGGTCTTTCCGACGCCGGGTTCACCGATAAGGCAAGGGTTATTTTTTGTTCTTCTTGAAAGAATCTGAATGACTCTTGAAATCTCTTTTTCTCTGCCTATTATGCGGTCAATTTCGCCGTCACGCGCCTTTTGTGTAAGGTGTGTGCAATAGTTTGGAAGATATTTGAGTTTCTTTTCTTTCTTTTTCTTTTCTTTTTTGCCCTTTGTTTTGGTTTCATCATCCTGTTTTTTGAACATATCGAACATATCGTCGTCTGACGAATCAATCGGTTCATCGTCAAAAATATCATCCTCATCGGAAGATTTTTTTTCGGACGCACTCGGAAAACCGCCCATCATAAAATTCTGGATAAAACCGGGCATAGTATCTGAACCGCCCATTTCAAACTGTTCTTCAAGATCCTCAACCTGCTGTGAAAAGTCCTCTATGTTTTCATCGGTAATTCCCATCTGGTCCATATATTCCTTAACCTGCGGAATATTAAGTTCTCTTGCACATACAAGGCAAAGTCCTTCATCGCGTTTTTCATTTCCTTGCATAGCAGTGATGAACACAACAGCCATACGCTTTTTGCATCTTGTGCAAAGCATCTGCAATCCCTCCCTGAAAAAGTATTATACAAGGTTGTATAATAGCTTGAATATATAAGTCATTCCTATTGTTTCGGTGTTAAAGACGAGCATACTGTCTCCTCCGATAGTGACAATAAGATGAGTTGAAAGCACTATGATATACATTATGATAACTCCCTGAACAGCACCGAGAACTCCGCCGAGAAAAGCGTTCACAGCGTTGATAATGGGAAGCTTATCAATGATTGTAACAAATCTGAGCGCAATATTCATTATAACAGTTAAAATAACAAATGTCAAAATTGAGATAACAAATCTTACTATTGAAACGGCATAATCGCGTACAAAATACTTTTCGATAAAGCCTGCAAGTTCTTCTGTTCCGCCTGTTATAGCCGTAACAGCGTCGTTCCAGGCCTCTTCATCGTCAAAGCTAATCAGATTAACGGTTATGCCCGCAGGAAGATATTCCCTTGCGTTATCGCTGACCTTTTCGTCAAATATCGAGCCTATGATACCGTCAGCATCCTCAACTGTTATGGTAAAGCCTGCCTTATCATAAACAAAGTCTATAATATTCTGCGCAGACTCCTCTTTATTCTTTCCAAGTATATTGACAATATCGGATTTTTCAAAAGTTACGCCGTATTTGCC
>CAMGJS010000177.1 GCA_946056455.1 uncultured Clostridia bacterium
CAACACTTACCCCTGGCCTTGGGGTAGTAAAGATAAGCGAAGGAAATTCGTTTGTAATGGCAGATATTCCGGGACTTATCGAGGGTGCAAGCGAAGGTGTTGGTCTTGGACATGAATTTCTGCGTCATGTCGACAGATGCCGTCTTATCGTCCATGTTGTCGATGTTTCGGGCAGTGAGGGAAGAAATCCTGCAGAGGATTTTGAAATAATCAATAGTGAACTTGAAAATTTCAGCAAGGAACTTGCCGAAAGACCTCAGATTGTTGCGGCAAATAAATGCGATATTGCAACAGCGGAACAGATTGCTGAATTCAGAAAATATATTGAAGATAAAGGACTTGAATTTTTTGAGATTTCTGCCGCCACAACAATGGGAACAAAGGAACTTATATCGGCCGTATATTCAAAGCTAAAAGAATTGCCTCCCATTAAGCAGTATGAGCCCGAACCTATGTCACAGCAAGAACTCGACGAAGCTGTCGGAGCAGACAGACGCTTTGAGGTTGAGTTTGAAGACGGCGTATATTATATTGACGCGCCGTGGCTCGAATATATTATGCGCAATCTTAATATGGACGATTACGAGTCTCTTCAATACTTTCAGCTTACCTTACGCACGAGCGGAATCATAGATAAACTTGAAGAAATGGGAATAAAAGACGGCGATACCGTTGATATTTTCGGTTTCAGATTTGATTATCTCAGTTGATTTGACGGGGTGAAGACAAAATTATGGAAAAGCGTGACGCTATGCAGTACAGTCCGCTTACGCTTGCTTTTCTCGGCGACGGAGTGTATGAACAGCTTGTCAGAGAAAAGCTTGTATTGACGGCAAATATGCCTGTCGGAAAATTACATTCTATGGCTGTTAAAAAAGTAAGAGCGAGTTATCAGGCAAAGGCTTTTGATATAATTCTTCCAATGCTTGACAGCGATGAAGAAGGCGTTCTTAAAAGAGGGAGAAATGCGACAGGAAACACTGTTCCCAAGAGTTCCAATCCTATTGAATATCATAAAGCAACAGCCATTGAAAGCCTTTTTGGATATCTTCATCTTATAGGGAATAAGCCGAGGATAGATGAAATTTTTGAAATCATCTGGAATATAGAAGAATAATTTTTGGAGGAGAGTTTTATGGCAGGACATTCAAAATGGAGTACAATCAAGGGAAAGAAAGAGGCTACTGACGGTGCCAGAGCAAAGGTTTTTACAAAAATCGGAAGAGAAATCATGGTCGCCGTTAAAGAGGGAGGAGCAGACCCGAACTCAAACAGTAAGCTCCGCGACCTTATTGCGAAGGCAAAGTCAAATAATGTTCCCAATGATAATATTGACAGAGTTATTAAAAAGGCCGCAGGTGAAGGGGATAAGACAAACTACGAGGAAAATGTTTACGAGGGCTATGGCCCAGGCGGAGTTGCCGTTATTGTTGAATGTCTTACCGATAATAAAAACAGAACAGCCGCAGATGTCCGCCATTATTTTGATAAATTCGGCGGAAATATGGGAACATCAGGTTGTGTATCGTTTATGTTCTCTACAAAGGGAATTATAATTGTTGACGGAAACGGCGTTGACGAGGAAAAGATAATGGAGGACGCTTTTGACCTCGGCGCTAACGACCTTTCATCTGAGGACGATACATTTGAAGTTACAACAGAGCCTGCCGACCTTCATACTGTCCGTGAGGGACTTGAAGCGAAGGGATATAAGCTTCTTTCTGCAGAGGTTGAACAAATACCGTCAACATATACTGCTCTTAACGATGAAGAGCTTATTAGGAAGATGAATCTCCTTCTTGAACATCTTGAAGATAACGATGATGTTCAGAATGTTTATCATAACTGGGATATGCCCGAAGTTCCTGAAGAGGACTAAAATAACAAACCCCGAAAAGACTTTATCTTTTCGGGGTTTTTATCTTTTTAAACTTTTGCAAGAGCCTGTTCGATATCTGCAATAATATCATCAACATTTTCAAGACCGCATGAAAATCTTATGAGAGCAGGGTTTATTCCCGCCGCGATAAGCTGTTCATCGGTAAGCTGACGATGTGTTGCAGAAGCAGGGTGAAGAACGCAGGTTCTAATATCAGCAACATGAACGACCTTTGTTGCAAGCTGAAGATTGTCCATAAATCTGATTGCCGCGTCGCGTCCGCCCTTAATTGTAAATGAAATAACACCGCTTGCTCCGTCCGGAAGATATTTATCAGCAAGAGCTTTCTGTTCACCGGTTGCCAGTGTAGGATATGTTACGCTTTCAATCTTATCGGATTTTGCAAAGTATTCGGCAACTGCTTGTGCGTTTTTGCAGTATTGCTTCATTCTTACCGCAAGAGTTTCAAGTCCGAGATTGAGTAAAAATGCCGAATGTGCGGCAGGATAACAACCAAAATCACGCATAAGCTGCATTCTTGCTTTTATGATGTAAGCGGCTTTTCCGTATGCCTTTGAATAGATTACACCGTGATAACTTTCATCGGGTTCCGTAAATTCAGGAAATTTTCCGTTCGTCCAATCAAAATTTCCGCTGTCAACAATAACTCCTCCGCCTTGAACAGCCTGTCCGTCCATATATTTTGTTGTTGAATGAATAACAATATCTGCACCAAATTCAATAGGTCTGCAAAGAACGGGGGTAGGGAAGGTGTTGTCAATGATGAGCGGAACATTGTTGCTGTGAGCAATTCTTGCGAATTTTTCAATGTCAAGAACCTTTATTGCAGGGTTTGCAAGGGTTTCTCCGAATACGCATTTTGTATTATCTTTGAATTTACTCTGAATTTCTTCTTCTGAATCTGAAGGATTAACAAAGATACATTCAATTCCGAAACGCTTGAAAGTATATGAAAAAAGATTTATTGTTCCGCCGTAAATTTCTGAAGAGCAGATAAAGCTGTCTCCTGCACTGCAAATATTAAGTATTGAAAGAAGAGAAGCCGCCTGACCGCTTGATGTGCACATTGCTGCAACACCGCCTTCAAGAGCAGCAATTTTATCCTCAACAGCCATAACTGTGGGATTTTCAAATCGTGAATATATAAGTGACAGCGTCGGGTCGTCAAATACTGCGGCAATATCATTTGTCGAATCATATCTGTAGGTTGTACTTTGAACTATGGGAACGACCTGAGGCTCTCCGTTTTTCGGCTTATATCCTTCGTGTATGCATTTGGTTTCCATTTTCATAGGTTCTGCTCTCCTTAAAAGTAGTTTTATTTTATCAGACAAAAATTGTCCGCATATGCGGCATACTGTATTACATCGCATCGTTGTCCCTTATTATTAAGCATTGTTCCGGGCAACCAGCCTTCTCTTTTCATTCCTATCTTTTGCATAACCTTGCCTGAACTGATGTTCTTGGGGTGATGATATCCGATTATAGTTTTAAAACCGATATCATTGAACGCATAATCAAGTAGTCTTTTGGCGGCCTCCGAAGCATAGCCCTTATTCCAGTAATTTCTTGAGATGACATATCC
>CAMGJS010000178.1 GCA_946056455.1 uncultured Clostridia bacterium
CTGTTATTATATCATTCAAAAATTATGTTGTCAAGATGTGTTTAAAAATTTTTTGCTGATATGTATTTGATTTTAATGGCTCAATGTGATACAATTAAACAAAAGTAGTATTATTCAAGCTAATAAAAAAAGAGGAGGCAAATTCTATGTTAGGTAATTTTTCTTACTGCAATCCCACAAAGCTGTATTTTGGCGACAATTCTCTGAAGTATCTAGGAGATGAGCTTAAAAAATACGGGCAGAATGTTGTTCTCATTTACGGCGGAGGTTCAATCAAAAAGAACGGAATATATGATGAAGTCGCCGGCATATTGAATGAGGCAGGCAAAACTGTTTCGGAAATAAGCGGAGTTATGCCGAACCCCACATTGGAAAAGCTTTATGAAGGAATTGAAATTGCAAGAAAAGCAAATGCAGACCTTATTCTTGCAGTTGGAGGAGGCTCTGTCTGCGACTACGCAAAGGCTGTCGCGGTTTCTGTAAATTGCGATGAAGACCCGTGGGAAAAATATTTTGTAAAATTCGACGAGCCTGAATGTAAAATAGTTCCTGTTGGTTGCGTTCTTACAATGGTCGGAACGGGAAGCGAAATGAACGCAGGCTCTGTTATCACAAACAGAAAGGCAAACCTAAAAATCGGTCATGTTTTTGCAAGCGAAGAAGTAATGCCGAGATTTTCTGTATTAAACCCGAAATACACCCTTACCCTGACCCATTATCAGATGGTTGCAGGAATTTATGATATTTTCAATCATATATGCGAGCAGTATTTTTCGGGAGAAGATGACAACACAAGCGATTACATTGCCGAGGCGCTGATGAAATCGTTACTCGTATCGAGCAGAATTGCAAACAAAAATCCTAATGATTATGAAGCAAGAAGCAATATTATGTGGACGGCAACATGGGCGCTCAACACACTCATTGCAAAAGGAAAATCGACCGACTGGGAAGTACATATGTTAGGTCAGGCTGTCGGAGCGATTACTGACGCTACCCACGGAATGACTCTTGCCGCGGTTTCATTACCGTATTACAGACATATAATGCCTTACGGACTCAATAAATTCAGACGCTTTGCAATAAATGTATTCGGCGTAAATGAATTGGGAAAAACAGATGAGAAAATAGCAAACGAAGGCTTGAAAGCTCTTGAGGACTGGATGAACGAGATAGGTCTTGTAATGAATATAACTGAGCTTGGCGCAACAGAAAACGACATTGAAAAAATTGCAGACGCAACGCTTGTTATGGAAGGCGGATACAAGGTCCTCAATCGCGATGACATTGTGGAAATTCTTAGAGAAAGTCTGTAAAACATCAATAAAAATATGACCGACGGCATTTTAATTTGCCGTCGGTCTTTTTTATCGTTATTTTGTTCCGAAAATTCTGTCACCTGCATCGCCCAGTCCCGGAACGATATATGCGTCATCATTGAGCTTTTCATCGAGGTTTCCGACATAAATATCAATATCGGGATGAGCGTTCCTGAGTGCGTCAAGTCCCTCGGGTGCGGCGATTATGCACATAAACTTTATATTTGTGCAACCCTTTTCTTTAAGAAAATCAACCGCCTGAACAGCCGAACCTCCCGTTGCAAGCATAGGGTCGCAAACAATGACAAGTCTTTCGCTTATGCTCTCGGGCAGTTTGCAGTAGTATTCGTGAGGCTGATGTGTGACTTCGTCACGGTAAAGTCCGATATGTCCTACCTTTGCCGAAGGAACAAGAGCTAAAAGTCCGCTTACCATTCCGAGTCCTGCTCTTAAAATCGGGACAATAGCAAGCTTCTTGCCCGTAAGCATAGGAAGCTTTCTTGTTGTAATAGGAGTTTTTATCTCAACATCTTCTGTCGGAAGGTCCCTCATCGCTTCATATCCCATAAGCATTGCGACTTCTTCGACAAGTATTCTGAACTCTCTTGTGCCTGTATTTTCATCACGCATAAGCGATATTTTATGCTTTACAAGCGGATGATTGATTATGTTTACCGTTCCCATTTTAACAAGTCCTTTCAGTATTATTCTTTATTTTTTGCTTTTTTAGAAAGCATAACATTTGTGAGGATACCGAGGATAAGCGCTGCGGCAACTTCGGTGAGTGTGATTTTGCCGAATGTGAGCGTAAGTCCGCCGATACCTGCTATAAGTATTACCGAAACAACGAAAAGATTTCTGTTTTCTTCAAGATTTGACTGCTGAATCATTTTAAGTCCCGAAACTGCGATAAATCCGTAAAGAGCGATACATACTCCGCCCATAACGCAGGCAGGGATTGAATCTATAAATGCTACAAGAGGAGTTACGAACGAAAAGAGCATACAGCCTATTGCCGCGGCAAAAATCGTTATTACGGAAGCGTTTCCTGTTATTGCAACGCAGGCAACCGATTCGCCGTATGTAGTGTTTGGGCAACCGCCGAATATTGCTCCGACAACAGAGCCTATACCGTCTCCGAGAAGAGTTCTTGTAAGACCTGGTTCTTCAAGAAGGTCGTGACCGATAATTGAAGAAAGGTTTTTGTGGTCGGCAACATGTTCTGCAAAAACTACCATAGCAACGGGAACATAAGCTACAAATATTGTTGCGAAGTATGAAAAATCAAATTCGCTGAATCCCTTTATTCCCGAAAGGAACGCAAAGTCGGGTATGCTTAAAAATGTGCTTAAACCGATTACGCCGTCTTTGAGCATATAGCTCTCAAAAACACTGAAATCGATAATCTTGAAAGCGTCTATTCCGCATACATTTCCGATTATGGTGAATACTGCGGCAACGGCATAGCCTGAAATTATTCCGATAACAAAAGGAATAAGCTTGAGATTTTTCTTTCCGTATGTCGAGCAGAGCATAACTACCGCGAGGGTAACAATTCCGCAGATAAAAGCAATATAGGGCGAACCAACAGCAACGGAGGAAGCAGTTTCAACGATTTCGGGTGAGCCGCTTTCTATTGAAACGGCATACCCTGTTACTGCCTGAGTAACATCTCCCCTCATCAAATCGCCTACTGCATTTCCTGCAAGGGAAAGTCCGATAATAGCTACGGTAGGACCTATTACAACGGCAGGCATAATCTTATTGAGCCAGCCTACTCCGACAAATTTAACAACCACCGAGATTATAACATACACAAGTCCTGCAAGAGCGGCACCGAGAATAAGTCCCAGCATACCGAGCTGCATTGATACTCCACCTGCAAAAGCGGCTGCCATAGAGCCGAGGAATGCAAAAGAAGAGCCGAGAAAAACGGGACTCTTTTTCTTTGTAAAGAGGATATAAACGATAGTTCCCGCGCCCGCTCCGAACATTGCGGCGGCAGGAGTAAGTCCGTTGCCGATTATAAGCGGAACGGCTATCGTTGCGGCAAGAATGGCAAGCATCTGCTGTAACGCAAAAACGATTAGCTGACCGAATTTAGGTTTGTCCGACACATCAAAAGTAAGTTTCAATTAAAGCACCCCATTTTTTATTATTTT
>CAMGJS010000179.1 GCA_946056455.1 uncultured Clostridia bacterium
AAATCATATCCGTAACAAAGTTATAGTATCTTATTCCTGCCGCAATAAGTCCGAAAATAAGCACAGCGGATAATAATATGCCCATCAGCTTCTTTCGCATATATGTACACCCTCCTTTCGCAATTATTTTAAATAATTATTTATTGATTGTCACATACTCCGTCGGAGCGTCAAACTGCCCTTTGTTCTTCATCATTTCAAGAAGTAAGTCAAAGGTGTTGTATTTTTCGGGAAGAGCCGAAACTTTCTTTTCCTTCAAAGCCTCGGGCATAGGGCACTTACAGTAGGGCAAACTTTCCATATAGTCGTCATCGCCTATCATAAATACCTTGTATGTCTTGCTTTCGTCAAGGGGCTGTCCGTTTATGGTGATGTCGCCGAGTGTGAATGTTCCGTCGCTGTTGTCCTTAACGGTGTATTCCATTCCGCTTGTTACGGGAAGAATATTCTTGTGGCGGACAGGGTTTGAGCCGTCCTCCTTGACATTTACAAGCCACTCCATAACTTCTCTGACTTCCGCACCTGTGTATTCAGCCTGATAGGGAGCTGTCTTGAACGCGATGAACCATTTGAGCTGTTGTTCGCTGTAATCGCCCGTATAAACGGGAGCGGTCACGACATTTGAATATCCTATTGCAATATCGTCGCCCATATATGAACGCCAGGTGTTTATAAATGATGAAGCCGAAGGTATACCGCGGTCGGTAAACCTGAATTCATAGCCCTCGTTCTGAGTGAATACCGCCTCGGTTTCGTTTGATGACGCAGGCTTGGTAAGCTGTGCGTTGAAATCCTCATAAGCCTCTTTTGCACCGTACTCGCCCTTAATCATCTTCTGTGCAACATCTTTTGAAATGCTGAATATTTCTGTTGAGGCAAGTCGCATATACATATGGTTGCTCTCAATGCAGGGCTGAACCTCTCTGAGAACATCGTTGAAATCCATATGGACTGTCTTGTTGTATGAAAGAACAGCAGAACCCGACGCAAGAAGACGCTGACCTTCCTCGCTGAATATAGCGTCAAGGATTTTCATAACGGCATCTTTTTTAGCCTCGTCCTGCTCAACGCTCTTGCTTACCGCTACCTGACAGATAGGGTATGTAAGTATCCAGTTGTCCTTTTCTTCCTCACCGAAATAAGGGAGCATAACAGCATTGATATCGTTGTTGTTTCTTGCATAAACGGCGTCGGTTGCCGTTCCGCGCATTACCGCAAGCTCGCCCGCAAGGAAAGGTCCCGATGAGTCTTTGAACTCGTTTTCAACATCTTCGGGCTGAATTTTCATATCCTTTATGTACTGCTCATATTTTTCAAATACAACGGGCCAGACCTTGTCGTCAAGACCAACCTGTCCGTCCTCTGTTTCACTCTCGTACTGCATACGCCACATTGAACCTTCAAGGCTCATAAGCTCAGGTATTGCACAACCCTGCATAGTTTCAAGGCAGGTGTAGTCGGAGTGAAAGTCGGTTATAAAGCTCTTTATGCCGAGTTCTTCAAAACGGTTTAATGCGTCAATAAATTCGGCATAGTTTGTCGGCAAAGGAATGTTATTTTCTTCAAACAAATCAACATTCGCAATATATCCGTCAATCTCCGCGCACATAGGCAACCAACGGATAGCGCCGTCTGTTTCGCGGTTGTTTTCTATATAACTGCTGTAAAATGTTCCGACAATTTCGGTCTCGCTCATATCCATAAGCTTGTCCGAAAGGTGTGACGCGTCGTTTATGGAAAATCTGCGGCAGGTGATGATGTCGGGCATTTCTCCTCTGTCGTTGAGGTCGCTGTAATAAGCCATTGTGTTATATCCCGTAACAAAGGCTATGTCAATATCGGGGAACTGCTCTGCAAGCCAGGGAGTAAGCTGTTTACTCATCGACTTATCCCACAGATACATTGTTACCTGAACTTTTTCGTCTTTTTTTGCAGGCTCTACGGTCTGCTGATTGCCGCTTTCGTTACCGTGTCCCGTTTCTGCATTAGGTTTTGCGGTACAGCCTGTGATACCCATTATCATCACAAGTGCTGCCGCCGCGGCAAGAATTTTTTTGAACATTCGCTGTTTCCCCTTTCGTGACAGACTTTTTGCTGTCAAAACCGGATTGTGTGTTATGTGTGATTTTACCCGCAATTTTTTTTCGTATCCACACAATTTTGCCTTATCTGCGCTGTTTTGTCAACCCGTTTTATGACATATTAAGACTTTATTCACAATTATCTTAGCATTTTCTTACTTTTAATACAAATTTCTTCCAAAGACATTTAACAACTCCTTGTCATAGCAAAAATAAACCCCCGCGGACAGCCTTCCGCGAGGGTAAAAAATCTCTTATATCTTACATTCAATGCGCCTTAGCCGAGGGGTGATTATCTGGTTTTCGGGAATAAGCGAATAATCGTACAGCACCTTTGAATGATTATTGAGGATAACCTCTTTGTGTATTATCTGTTTCTTTCTGTCAAGAGTAAGTCTGTAAACCTGACTGACGCGGTAAAAAACGCCCTCCTCCTCGATAAAACCGTAATTTTCCTCAATTATGCGGTATATGAAAGGGAATTTCTTATCAGAGCGAAGTTCCCCGAAAAGCACGCCGTCTTTTTGCCATATAAGAAGCTGAACGGGGCGGTCGGTGGTATTTTTAAATCTGTAATCAAAATTTTTATAGCTCACGCTCGTTCCCGTTCCGAAGGGGACTTTTCTGTGTGCGTCGGGAAAAATTGCGTCGCTGTGATGATGAAGCTCCGTAACTGTCAGGGGGCTGTTCAGGACAAGCCAGTGAATAAGGTTTGCAAGCTGACAAAGTCCTCCGCCCGTTCCTTTGCCAAGCTCTCCGTTCTGTATCACAAGACCGTCAAGATAACCCTTTTCTTTTGTCGGACTTCCCACAAGCTTCCAGAAAGAAAAGGTCTCGCCGGGATTTATTATGATACCGTTTATTTTGTCCGACGCAAGTTTAAGGTTTGTTTTTTTGTTTTGTTGGAGCTTCATATCCACTCCGCTGAGATTTCGCATTATTTCCGAGCTGTGCCTTTTTATCACAAAGGGCAAGGGGGTATCGCTGAATGTGTCCGAAAAATTCTCTTTATGCAGAATGTCCCTTATATCGTGAAGCATATTTTCTTTCTGCTTTGATATTTTATAGCACAAGGGTGATATTTCGCAGAACAGTTTTCTTTTCACTCAATCTCCCCCCTACAATTCTTGTTATAATAATTATACATTCTGCCGCCGCGATGTCAATAAATTCCGTATATCTGTAATCTATTTGTAAATAAATTTCCTTTACTGTATTGAGTATATGTGATACAATAAAAAACAAAGTATAAATGAAAAATTTTCCTCGTCTTTGTTGTATTATTATCGGAAAGACATTTTTCAAGGAGGACATTTTATGAGAAAGATAAAATCCGTAATAGCACTTGTTCTTTGCATATCTGCACTTGCCGCTTGCACTGTACAGGCTTCAAGCG
>CAMGJS010000180.1 GCA_946056455.1 uncultured Clostridia bacterium
GCTGGAATCCGTTTTTTGAGGAAATTCCTGCAAATCCGATAGTATCAATCTCTGGTCCGTCTCATGCGGAAGAGGTTGCACTTGGGTATCCGACCACTGTTACAGCCGCGTCCACAGACAGAGACGCTATGTATTATATTCAGGATAAGCTTTCAAACGAGGCTTTCAGGATTTATGCCTGCGACGATATTGTTGGTGTTGAACTTGGCGGCGCTTTGAAGAATATAATTGCCCTTTGCGCCGGAATATGCGACGGTATGGGTTATGGCGACAACACAAAGGCGGCTCTTATGACGAGAGGGCTGACAGAAATTGCAAGGCTTGGAGTTAAACTTGGCGGAAGACCCGAAACTTTTTCCGGGCTTTCGGGAATAGGCGACCTTATTGTTACATGTACGAGTATGCACAGCCGTAATCGTCGCGCAGGAATGTTGATAGGTCAGGGAATGCCTCCTGCCGAAGCTGTTGCTCAGGTTGGAACCGTTGAAGGCTATGTTTGCGCAAAAATAGTATGGAAGCTTGCCAAAGAAGTCGGTGTTTCAATGCCTATCACAGAAAAGCTGTATGAGGTTTTTGTTGAAAATAAAAGCATTAAACAAGCTCTTTCCGAACTAATGCAAAGACCTAAATGTCACGAGATGGAAAAAAGCTGGCTTTAAGTAAAATAATTGTATAGTTTAAATGCACAAGTACTGTTAAAACAGACTTGTGCATTTTTTGTTCTATTCTTATGCTCGTCCGCATATATTCTATCAAAGGGAGTGAAAAATATGGGAACGGGAAATATAAAAAGCTTGTTGATATATTTTAGTGAAAATATAAAAAATGCTCTTAAACCATACGAAAATTGTGAAAATATATGTGAAATACGGCTTAGGGCAGGAAGAACCCCCTCTATAAAGCTGGATTTTGAAGAAATAGCTTTAAAAGGGTGCATAGTTTCAAGAGAAGATATTGAATATAGCTTTAAAGCGGTATGTGAGTATTCGGTTTACAGTTTTGCGAGGGAACTTTCAGAGGGATATATCACAATAAAAGGTGGTCACAGAGTCGGACTTTGCGGAACAGCAGTAATAGCATTAAATGAAATAGAAAGCATAAAGTACATATCGGGAATGAATTTCAGAATCGCCTCAGAAAGAGTAGGAACAGCGGACAGGCTTGTTTCTGACATTTTTTCAAAAGAAAAATGCGGAATTATAATATCTGGTCCTCCGTCTTGCGGAAAGACAACTGTTTTAAGGGATTTGTGCAGACAGATAGGAAATAAATATCGCGTATCGCTTATAGATGAAAGAGGAGAAATAGCTGCAGTATATAAAGGGACGCCCCAGAACGATATAGGTGCATTTACCGATGTTTTTGACGGGTATCCGAAAGCTTCGGGTATTATTACTGCGATAAGAACTATGACTCCTGACTTTATATTCGTTGATGAAATAGGCTCTGAAAGCGATTATAAGGCGATAGAGCAATCGGTATACTGCGGCGCAGAAATCATTGCAACTATGCACATTGCCGATAAAGATATGATGCTCAAAAGAAAAAATATAAAAGCACTTCTTGATACGGGAGCATTCAGATATATTGTATTTCTTGGTTCGGGGAAAAATACGGGAAAAATAATCTCTGTAACGGGGGTGTCAGAATGCTTAAATTAACAGGAGTTATAGCTATCTTTACAGCTTGTACCGTTATAGGCTTATATTTTTCAAAGCAACTGAAAAGAAGAGTGGAAATATTCAGACAGACAAGGCTTATGATAGACAAAATAGCAACACTTATAAAATTCCGTTCATACACAGTTTATGAGCTTTGTGATGAAATATTAAGGGATGGTATGTTATCTGAAATGAGCTTTGTTTCATTTCAGCGAGATGAAGACAAATCATTTTCAGCACTATGGGAAGATTCTGTTTTGAAATGGAATGTTCCGATAAAAAAGGAAGAACGGGATTTTTATATAAATCTTGGAAATTCTCTTGGCACAACAGATACAGAAGGGCAAATATCATCATTGAGCGTTTTTTATAAAGAGGCAGAAAAAATGCTTTGTATAGCTGAAAAGGACTTTAATGAAAAGGGCAAACTTTGCAGGGCTCTCGGAGTTTTGTGCGGAGTGTTTGTTTCGATATTGCTTATATAGCGGAGGAAAAAAATGAATGTTGATCTTATTTTTAAAATCGCAGGGATAGGTATTATTGTCTCTGTATTAAATCTTATACTTAAAAGAGCAGAGCGAGAGGAGCAGGCAATGATGACGACTCTTGCAGGACTTGTAGTTGTTCTTATGCTAATAATAGACGAAATAAGCAATCTTTTTGACACTGTAAAAAGTGTTTTTGGTTTATGGTAGAATGGATATTCGGAATACTTTCTTTCTGTATTGTGGCAACAATATTATGTAAAGTATTTGAACATTACAACAAAGAATATGCATTATATATTTCAATTGCTATTGTTGCGGTGATATCAGTATTTGCTTTTGTCTGCCTTTCCCCTGTAACGGATATTGTCAGGGGACTATTTATAAGGTCGGGACTTAGTGGGGAATATGCGGTTATTCTTTTTAAATGTATCGGAATATGCTATATAACGCAGCTTGCCTGCGATATATGCAGAGATAACGGAGAAAGTGCGATTTCTACAATTGCCGAACTATCAGGAAAAACAGCTCTGATTATTATTTCTTTGCCGCTAATTCAGACGGTTATAGAAATAATTACCGAACTTTCGGCAGGGTAAGGAGGGTTTATGAAAAGGATAGGATTATTGATTTTGTTCTTTATATATATGCTTTTTTCTCCGACTTTTATATATGCCGACAACTCTTACATAGAAGAAAAAGAGTCTGAACTGAATAGAATAAGCATTTCAGGCGAAGCTGGAGAATTTATTGAAAGCAATGACATAACTGTATCTGAAACCGACGGAATAATGAATATATCCCCGAAAACTGTATTTGAATATATGTGGGATAATTTTAAAGAATCACTTGTCAGACCGTTTAAGATGCTTGTTTCAATACTCATTATCGTAATATTATCATCTTTTGCAGAGGGTATAGGGGATATATCGGGAAAAAGCGGAGTTTCAAAGGTTTACAGTATGATATGCGTAATAGCGTGCGTTGGAGCGACGGTATATTACATAAAGGACAGTTTGTACGAAGCGGGACGAACGATTGAAGACGGCGGTACATTTATGCTTTCGTATGTTCCTGTTTTTTCGGGAGTTGTTGCTGCAGGCGGAGGAGTTTCGACAGCAACAAGTTACCAGCTGATTGTCGTTTTTGCCGCAGAGGTCTTTGTAAGAATATCTTCTGAAATAATAATGCCGTTATTGAGCTTATGTTTATGTGTTGGCGCTGTAGAAGCTATAAATCCGACCATATCTCTTGTC
>CAMGJS010000181.1 GCA_946056455.1 uncultured Clostridia bacterium
TATGAAAAAAAAGAGACTTAATGTCGGATTGTTTGTCTGCCATCTTGAAAATGAATTTTCGTCCGCTGTTGCAAACGGAGCGATGATTGCGGCTGAAAAGCTCGATGTCAACCTTGTCATTTTTCCGGGAAGATATATAAACGGAGTATATAACGACGCTATCAGAACGGAATACGAATATCAGTACAACACCATATTCAGCTATGCGTCGTCGCAGAACCTTGATGTCCTTCTTGTCACAACGGGAACGATAGGCGGATTTATCACCAAAAAAGAGATGAAAGAAATTCTCGACAGATACAAAGGTCTGCCGATAATCACACTTGCTTCCGAAATAGAAACATACCCTTGCATCAAGTTTGACAACTCAACGGGACTTATCGAGGGGATAGAGCATATCATTCACGACCATAACAGAAAGAATATCGCCTTTGTCAGCGGCCCCAGCACTAATGAGGACGCTCAGGAGCGCCTTGCCGTTTACGCTGAAACTATGGTGAGGAACGGCTTTAAATACGACACACGAAAGATAGGCTACGGCGATTTTTCTGAATACAGCTATGACACCGTCGCTGAGCTTTTGCGCAAAAACAACAACGAAATCGACGCTATTGTTTTTGCAAACGACAAAATGGCGATAGGCGGTTACCGCGCTATTGTCGATGCAGGTCTTGAAATCGGCAGAGATGTTTCGGTAATGGGATTTGACGATTCTCCCGTATCGACTGCCCTTGTGCCTAACCTTACTACTGTCAGGGCGGACGCCGCCGAGCTCGGCTACCGCGCCGTTATCGAGGGTGTAAATCTCATCAAGAACGGCGAGCTTATTAACAATACAATAAATACTGTTCTCGTAAAGAGAGACTCCTGCGGTTGCAAGGAATTCAAAACGGTTGACAACAATAATCTCGGTGATTTCGGAAATATCTCAAACCTTACCCCCGAACAGACCGCTCACGCAATAAACGGTTATCTTTTTGATAACTTTATGCTCACAACATATACCGATGAAGCTAAGAACGCAATGTTCGACTTCTCGCTTGAACTTTTCAAGATAGCCGAGAATAAGGATTTTTCAAAAGAGGCCGAGAACATTATCGAATCAAAATTCAATAAAGTCACGGCGACAAAAATTCTCAATGCGGTATCCTTTGAAAAATTTTCAAATGTGCTTGACGCAATGTACTTCAAGGTGCTTAACCACCTAAGCGAAGAGGAAAAAGTCAAGTTCAACTATATGTTTACCGCAATATACAAATCGCTCACAACGATAAGCATAAACGAAAGGGAATTATATAAGGACAGAGTACACAATATCGCCTGGATGACAAGTTCGATTTCAAGGGATATTCTTGCTTATGCAAACGACGACCAGAACAAATACGGCGACATTATCGACAAACTGCAAAGACTTGATGTTACAAGCTCTTATCTATATACCTTTGAGGAGCCTTTTGCGTACTACAATAACTCTGAATGGGTAACACCCGAAACAGTTCTTTTAAAGGCTTATCACGACGGCAAGAAAGCAAAAGTGCTTTCGGGCGAGGACCAGGTTGTAAATGTCCTTGACATTTTCAACAACAAGTACACTCCTCATAACAGAAGATTTACCACCGTTGTAAACCCTCTTATTTCGCAGGAAACTCACTTCGGACTTCTTCTGACAGAGCTTGAAAGAGAAAACTTCTGCTTCCTTTCGGCAATAACCGTACAGATATGTGCGGCGCTCAAAATCATCGCTCTTTTGCAGGACCTCGAAGACACGCAGAAACAGTTGCAGGATAGCCTTAACGAAATCCGTGCAAACAATGTTATTCTCAATAAGGTTTCGCGCACAGACGAACTCACGGGTATATATAACAGACGAGGTTTCTTTGAAACGGCAAAGGCTGTTATCTCCGCTCCACAGAACGCAGGAAAGCACGCGGCTCTCGTCTTTGCGGATATGGACGGTCTTAAAGTTATCAACGATATGTTCGGACACGACGACGGCGACTTCGCTCTCAAAAAGGTTGCGTTTATTCTTACCGAGTCGTTCAGAAGTACCGATGTTGTCGGCAGAATAGGAGGAGATGAATTCTCCGCCTTTGCTATAACAAGTGCCGAGAACTTCACCCAGACCATTAAGAAGAGAATACAGGACATTTCCGCCGTTGTAAACGAACAATCGGGCAAGCCGTATTTCATAAATGTCAGCGTCGGAGTAGTCGAATTTGACTGTGAAAAGGGAACAGACTTCCAACAGCTCCTTGACGATGCGGATGCTCTTCTTTATGAAGAAAAGAAGAACAAGAAAAAGATAATCTTAAAGTAAGAAAAAATAAAAAAGCTCGGAAGAAATTCCGAGCTTTTTTGTATCGTAATAAAATTACTTAATGAGATTTTTAAGAGCAAGAGCCTTTCCAACATTGCCGTAAACTACAACTTCGCCTGACATAATGGCAGCGAGAAGACCAACTTTGCCTTCTGCAAACTTAACAAGAGTTTCTGTTGAAGTGTTGAGTTCAACATCTGCGCCCTTATAGTCATAAGGTTCAACAGCGAGCTTTCCGTTTTCAGCCTTGATGTAGAACTGTCCGCTTGCAGAACCGCTGATTGTAACCTGGATAGAAACATCAGAATTCTTATCAACAGCAGTGCCCTTGAGTTTCTTTGCAACAGCTGTGAATACATCGTTGTAAGTAACTTCCTTAGGAGCGGCAGCCTTCTTAGCAGGAGCAGCCTTCTTTGCAGGAGCCTTCTTAGCAGGAGCGGCAGCCTTCTTTGCAGGAGCTGCTTTTTTAGCAGGAGCGGCAGCTTTCTTTGCAGGAGCGGCAGCCTTCTTAGCGGGAGCAGCCTTCTTTTCAGGAGCCTTAACTTCTTCCTTCTTGACTTCTGCAGCCTTTACTTCGTTAGCCTTTGTTGTCTTAGCCTGTGCCATAATAATAAATCTCCTTTCTTATTTTGCAACAGCGTCTTTAAGAGCCTTGCCTGCCTTGAAAGCGGGAGCCTTCTTTGCAGGAACCTTGATCTTCTGCTTTGTAGCAGGGTTGATAGCTTCCTTAGCCTTGCGGTCTCTTACTTCAAAAGTACCGAAGCCAACGAGCTGAACCTTGTCGCCCTTTACGAGTGCTTCTTCGATAGATTCAAGAACTGCTGCAACAGCCTTGTCAGCGTCCTTCTTTGTGATGTCTGCTTTTGCTGCAACTGCAGCGATGAGATCTGCTTTTGTCATTTTTAAAATCCTCCAAAATTTTTTGTGCAGAATATAAGCAAATGTCATTCGCATAAAAATGCCAAACGGCAATCCGCCCCGATA
>CAMGJS010000182.1 GCA_946056455.1 uncultured Clostridia bacterium
TCATCAGGCATGGAAATACCAGCGGGACTCCCTGTGCCTGTGCTTTCGCGGTCCCGAAATTTTTTCTCCCCTCAAAAGCTTTTCGGCAACATAAGGGAGCCCCATATATATCACATTATCGATTATCGGTTTATACATTAAATCGTCAAGAAGAACATAGGCGTTTGAAAGCTCGCCCAGAGTAAAATAGATACTGTCTCTTGCGATTTTTCTGATATTTTCAGGGTTGCAGTTTTCACAACCCTCCTGCAAAAGAAGCGGATTGTAATTTCCCGATTTGAAGTCCTTTTGGGCATCGTCCAACGCGTCCGCAAGATAGATAAATCTGCCCAGAAGATACCCCATTCTTGCGAGTATCCTTTTCTTTTCGGGGTTATCGGAAATTCTTGCCGCCATTGCGGACATTATCGCCGCGGTAGGCTCCGCCGCCCTGTCGACAGAGGGACATTTTTCGCTCTCTGTCTTATATTGAAGGGACATATTTTCCTCGGTGATTTCTGCAATGTCGGGATAAAGCTTTTTTGCTTTTTCATACGGCTTTTTCATCGGAGCGACAAGGCTTTTTGCCGTCAGCTTTTTTACTCCGTTTCCGTCTTTTATATCGTCCTTTATTTTGTGATAGACCGATATACATTCCGCCGCCGCAGTGAACTGTAAAGCGTCCGAGTGGCAGACATAGCTTGTCTTTTTTATTGCGTGAGCCATACAGGGCTCTCTTTTTATCTCCGTAACTGTTTTGTTGACCGACATATAAAGCAACGCAAGAAAGGCAAAATCGTAGCTGAGAGTCATTCTGCTCGCTATACCGAAAGAGGCAAGCTCTTTGCAAAGACCGCAGTAAACAGCTTTGTAAAGCTCGTAATCGCAAATTTTCATCTGGGGTTTAAGCGGTCTTATATAGCCAAACAGAAAAAGTCCCCCTTTGAATAAAGTTATACAGCATAATTATATCACTTTGGAGGAATTATGTCAACAGCGCAAAATCAAGGCTTTACAGCGTTAAATTACTATTGAAAATATGCGCAGTTTGTGATAGAATTATACTATACAAAATATTTTGGGGTGAACCGATGAACAGGATAGAAATTTTCGACTCCACTCTGCGCGACGGCGCTCAGGGCGAAGGAATTGTATTTTCGTTGCAGGATAAGATAAACATAATAAAAATTCTCGATGATTTCGGAATAGATTTTATAGAGGCGGGCAATCCATCCTCAAACCCAAAGGACTTTGAATTTTTTGAGAAGCTCAAAAGCGTTCCCGTTAAAAATTCAAAGATAGTAGCATTCGGCTCGACAAGGCGCAAGGGCGAAAAAGCCGAGGACGACGAGGCTCTTTGCAAGCTAGCTCTCTGCGGAGCCGAGTATGTCACGATATTCGGCAAAAGCTGGCTGCTGCATGTCAATGAAATAATCAAGACTACGCCCGAAGAAAATCTTGAAATGATAAAAAGCAGTATCGAGTTTTTAAAGTCAAAGGGCAAGCATATCTTTTTTGACGCAGAGCATTTTTTTGACGGCTTCAAGGACAATCCCGACTATGCATTGGATGTCATAAGAGTAGCGGAAAAAGCAGGCGCGGAGAGAATTATTCTCTGTGACACAAACGGAGGAACGCTCCCCGATGAAGTTGCGGAAATAACTAAAAAAGCCGTTGAAAGCGTAAGCGTTCCCGTTGGAATTCATCCGCACAACGATATAAGCTGTGCAGAGGCTAACTGTCTTTCGGCGGTAAAAGCAGGAGCAACGCATATTCAGGGGACATTCATAGGCTTTGGCGAAAGGTGCGGAAACGCAAATCTCTCCTCCGTTATGGCGACTTTGAAATTCAAGCTCGGATATAATCTAAGCGAGACTGTCGATATGTCGGCTCTGACAAAAACAGCAAGACACATAGCCGAAATTTCAAATATAACCCTTAACGACAGCTTGGCTTATGTGGGCAAAAGCGCATTTTCTCACAAGGGTGGAATGCACATTGACGGGGTTGCAAAAAATCCCAGAAGCTTTGAGCATATCTCCCCTGAGCTTGTAGGCAACAAAAGGAATTTTCTCATATCCGAAGTGGGTGGCAGAAGCGTTATCCTTTCAAAGATAAAGCAGATTGCTCCCGAATATGATAAGGACAGCGTTGAGGTTCGCTCTATTATGGAGCTTCTCAAAAATATGGAGTACCGCGGTTATCAATATGAAGCGGCGGAGGCAAGCTTTGAGCTTCTTGTCAAGAATTATTTAGGGCTTATGAATATGTTCTTTGACATTGTTTTCTTTAAGACGATAGGCGAAACATCGGACGACAAGCAGGCTCCCGCAAGCGCGATGATAAAGGTAAGAGTTGATGGAAAAACCCAGATAGGCGCAGACGAGGGCGATGGTCCCGTTAATGCTGTCGACAAGGCGATGCGCTCGGCACTGAAAGTATTCTATCCGCAGGTAGAAAAGTTAAGGCTTGTGGACTACAAGGTTCGTGTTGTTGACGGAAATGCGGCAACGGCGGCTATGGTAAGAGTTCTTATTGAAACGACGGACGGAGAAGATGTATGGACAACGGTGGGAGCTTCAACCGACATTATCGGCGCTTCGGTGACGGCTCTTGCGGACAGTATGAGATACAAGCTGATGAAAGACAGCGAAAAGCAAAACAAGAGGTGATTTTATGGGAATGACGATGACGCAGAAAATTCTTGCAAGGCACGCAGGTCTTGAAAGCGTTGTTGCAGGGCAACTGATAAGCTGTGATTTAAGCCTTGTAATGGGAAACGATATTACCACTCCCGTTGCGATAAACGAATTTGAGAAAGCAGGTTTTTCCTCTGTTTTTGATAAGGACAGAATTGCAATCGTGCTTGACCACTTTACTCCCTGCAAGGACATAAAGGCGGCGGCTCTTTCGGCACAGTGCCGGGAATTTGCAAAGAAGTATAATATCACGCATTTTTTTGATGTCGGAGAAATGGGCATTGAACACGCTCTTATCCCCGAAAAAGGACTTGCAAAGCCATACGACTGCATTATCGGAGCGGACAGTCACACCTGCACCTACGGCGCTGTCGGAGCGTTCTCGACAGGCGTCGGCTCAACAGATATGGCGGCAGGAATGGCGACGGGCAAATGCTGGTTCAAAGTTCCCTCTGCAATAAAATTCAACCTCACGGGAAGCTTGAAAAAATATGTCGGCGGAAAAGATGTCATACTTCACATCATAGCAAAAATCGGAGTGGACGGTAGTCCATTTTTCTCTGCTCGTTTATCGAGCCGCATAACGATTGTTGCCATGGTTTT
>CAMGJS010000183.1 GCA_946056455.1 uncultured Clostridia bacterium
AAATCTTTCCAAATAAATTTTCGCTCCATTCCGGTTTTTCTGCTTACCGTTCTCTTCAACGGTAGTCTTGCCAAGACGGGTGGGCTTGCCGCACTTGGGGCAAACTGCCATAACCTTGCAAGCGTAAACGGGAGCTTCTGTCTTGACGATTGTTCCCTGCTCGCCCATTCTTCTGGGCTTGACATGCTTTGTAACAAAGTTGATGCCTTCAACGATAACTTTGCCTTCCTTGGGTGAAACTTCAAGAACTTTACCTGTCTTCAAAGTTTTCTTGTCGTCTGTATATTTGTCTGCGAACTTACCTGTAAGAAGTACTACAGTGTCGCCCTTTTTAACATGTAATGTATTCATCTCAACGACACCTCCTGATTAAAGTACTTCGGGAGCGAGTGAAAGGATCTTCATGTAATCCTTATCTCTGAGCTCTCTTGCTACAGGTCCAAAAATACGGGTTCCTCTGGGGTTTTTGTCTTCTCTGATAATAACAGCGGCGTTTTCGTCAAAACGGATGTATGTTCCATCCTCACGACGAAGACCCTTTGCTGAACGAACGATAACTGCTTTTACAACGTCACCCTTTTTAACAACTCCGCCTGGTGTTGCTTTTTTAACGGAAGCTACAACCACGTCTCCAATATTTGCGTACTTTCTTCTTGTTCCGCCGAGAACTCTGATGCACATAAGTTCCTTTGCGCCTGTGTTGTCAGCTACCTTAAGGTATGTCTGCATCTGTATCACCGTGCGTTCCTCCTTTCAAAAATCATAGGCAAGAGGGAATTTATTTATTCAGTTAAATGCTCCCTCTTCCCGATTGTTTAATTTCTTATTACTTAGCCTTTTCGATTATCTGAACAAGACGCCATCTCTTATCCTTTGAAAGAGGACGTGTTTCCATAACTTCAACGATGTCGCCGATGTTGCACTCGTTGTTTGCGTCATGTGCCTTGAGTTTCATTGTTCTCTTAATAATCTTCTTGTAAAGGGGATGCTTTACATTATCGACAATAGCGACAACGATTGTCTTATCCATCTTGTTGGATATTACCTTGCCTGTTCTTGTCTTTCTGAGGTTTCTTTCTTCAGCCATTTGAAACTCTCCTCCTTCCGTTAAGCGTTCTTCATTTCGTTTTCACGAATGATTGTTTTTACTCTTGCAATGTCCTTCTTGACAGCCTTTATTCTTGTGGGGTTGTCAAGCTGGTTTGCAGCAAGCTGAAATCTGAGTGCGAACAGCTCTTTTTTGAGGTCGTCAAGCTTTGTTGTAAGCTCAGCCGATGTCATATCGCGGATTTCTGATATTTTCATTACTGTTCGCCTCCTTCTTCTTTGGTGATGAACTTGCACTTGATAGGCAGCTTATGCATAGCAAGACGCATAGCTTCTCTTGCTGTTTCTTCGCTTACGCCGCTTATTTCGAACATTACTCTGCCGGGCTTAACTACTGCTACCCAGTATTCGGGAGCACCCTTTCCGGAACCCATACGAACGCCTGCGGGCTTCTGAGTTACGGGCTTGTCGGGGAATATCTTGATATAAACATTACCGCCACGCTTGATATATCTTGTCATAGCGACACGGGCTGCTTCTATCTGGTTGGATTTTATCCAAGCGGGTTCGAGTGCCTGAAGACCGTATTCGCCGTTTGAAACATAGTTGCCTCTTGTTGCCTTACCGGTCATTCTTCCTCTCTGAACTCTTCTGTACTTAACTCTCTTTGGAAGAAGCATTTGCGTTACCTCCTTCTGTGCGTTTTCTTCTCGGTCTTGCCGGTCTTTCGGGCTTTTCAGCGGGAGCGTTTTCTGTGTTTCTCTTGTCTCCCTTAAGAACTTCGCCCTTGTATATCCATACCTTTACACCGATACGGCCGTATGTTGTAGCAGCTTCTGCTGTGCCGTAGTCGATATCTGCTCTGATTGTCTGAAGGGGAATTGTACCCTCGTGATAGCTTTCTGCACGAGCGATTTCAGCACCGCCGAGACGACCTGAGCATCTGATTTTAATTCCTCTTGCGCGGAGCTTCATTGCTCTGCCGATTGCCTGCTTCATTGCTCTTCTGAATGAAACACGGTTTTCAAGCTGCTGTGCAACGCTCTCTGCAACGAGCTGTGCGTCAAGGTCGGGCTGCTTTACTTCAACGATGTTGAGCGAAACGCTCTTGTTCATCATCTTTTCAACATCTGCCTTGAGCTTGTCAACCTCTGCACCGCCTCTGCCTATTACAAGGCCGGGCTTTGCACAGAAGATGTTGATTCTTACCTTATCTGCAAATCTTTCGATTTCAATCTTAGGAACCCCTGCTGCATACAGGCTCTTCTTAATATAGTTACGAACATTGTAGTCCTCAACCAAAGTATCGCCGAAAGTAGCTTTGTTTGCAAACCAGCGGGAATCCCAGTCTTTAATTACGCCTACACGAAGACCGTGCGGATTTACTTTCTGTCCCATAGTTAACCTCCCGACTATTCTTTCTCTTTGAGAACCATTGTGATGTGCGAGGTTCTCTTTAATATACGAAATGCTCTACCATGATCTCTGGGCATGATACGCTTCATTGTAGGTCCGGGGCAAACGAAACATTCAGCAACATAAAGGTTATCTCTATCCATGCCGTGATTGTTTTCTGCGTTTGCGATAGCGGACTTGAGAAGCTTTGTAAGACATTCGCAAGCAGCCTTAGGTGTTGCATCAAGTGTTGCGAGAGCAACCTCAACGGGCTTGTTTCTGATAAGGTCGAGAACTATCTGAACCTTTCTCGGTGCAATGCGAACATTTCTTAAATATGCTCTTGCTTCCATTTATGAACTCCTCCTTCCGCTATTTACCGTTATTTGATGTTTTGGAACCTGCGTGGCCCTTGTATGTTCTTGTGGGAGCAAACTCACCGAGCTTGTGTCCTACCATATCTTCGGTAACATATACGGGAACATGCTTTCTTCCATCATAAACAGCGAATGTATGACCGACGAATTCAGGGAAAATTGTTGAGGCTCTGCTCCATGTTTTGAGAGCTTTCTTTTCGCCTGCTTCGTTCATCTGAACTACTCTTTTGTAGAGGGCTTCTTCAACATAAGGGCCCTTCTTAACACTTCTACTCATTATTCATCTGCCTCCTTCCATTACTTACCGTTTCTGCGTTTTACGATAAACTTATCGGAGCGATTGTGTGTCTTGCGTGTCTTGTATCCGAGAGCGGGCTTGCCCCAAGGAGTAACAGGTCCGGGACGGCCGACAGGTGATTTACCTTCACCACCACCGTGGGGGTGGTC
>CAMGJS010000184.1 GCA_946056455.1 uncultured Clostridia bacterium
CTGACTGTCACTACAATCCTTATAGGCTTTGAAAAAGTCTTTCAGGAAAGCAATGTGCTGAATAAGTCTCGTTACCTTTCTGAAGGCTGCCGGAGCATCGGGATCGGCGGCGTCCGTTCCATCTGTCCACGCTTTCGGTTCAAGAGGATTGACGGTGTATTCTCCCGACATAAAATCGATATAACAGCCTCCGAGGGCAGAGCAGATTTCCTCATATTCGCTCTCGGGATCAAGGCAGATAATGCTTTTGCCTGACTCGCGGATATTGGTGAGTATGAGCTTTAAAAGATAGCTTTTGCCCTGACCGGAGTTGCCCAAGATGAGGATATTGGATGTGGTCTTATCCTCGGCTCGGCGGTCGAAATCTACCAGCACATTGCTGCCGAATTTGTCGCGCCCGATATAAATGCCGTGCGGGTCGGTCTTTCCCGAAAAGTTGAAGGGATAAAGATTTGCCGCCGAGCTTGCGGGGAGTACTCTCTCATACTGCGCCCCGAACTGATTGGCGCCCACGGGCAGAACAGACAAAAATCCTTCTTTCTGCCGTAAGGTAAGCCGATCTACCAAAATCTTCGAGCGCGTAAGCTCCATAGAAATCTCGCTCTGCAATTCCCTAAGCGCGTCCATGCTCTTTGCTTTCAACTCAATAAACACCGAGCAGTGGAGCAGAGGTTCACGGTTCTTTCTGAGATTGGCAAGCAACTCGATGACATCCTGCAGATTGCCCTCCGCCTCAATGTTTTCGTTCATATCGTTGCTGCCGATTTTCAGCTTGTTTCGGCGGGTGGCATTTTGAATAATTTTGCGCTGTTCCATACTTTCCACAAGGCGGTGGTAAATGCGTATGGTCACGCCGCTGCGGTCGGCAAGCTGTGAGAGAATGGCCTGTTCCTCGGTGGAGGGCGGATATTCTCTTATAGCCCACACGCACCGATAGCTGTCGCCCAAGATATAATGGTCGGTCATAAATTTGACCGTGCCGGGCAGAATCATATCAAAAAAGTCCTTGGTGCGGATTTCTTCTTTCTGTTCCTCTGTTTGAACAATGGGCTTCTTACTCATCTGCATTTTCCTCCGTTCTGACATAATCGCCGAATCCGTTTCCAAGCTCCATATACTGTTCGCCGTCCGTATCGGGGATTTGCTCACCGTTTACAGAGGCATCAAAGTAAAGTGCAAGGAAACGCTTTATGTCGTCCTTTTTCATACGGCGAACCTCGAAGCCCTGTTCGGATATTGTTTTTGCAATCGTGTTTGTCATCTGAAATATCTGCTCCGGTTTTGCATTTTTACAGCGCCAGATCATCATAAACTGCCGTGCGGTTGCTGTTTCGGTTTGGATACGGTCAAGGAATTCCTCGTCCTTTGCAATGATGCTACGGACATTCTTGCTTTTTTCCTGTTCTTTAAGCTGTTTTAAATACTGCTTATTATCGTCGAAGCATTCGCTGGCGTCGGTACATACGATTTCAATATCGGGAATCGTTGACAGCACCATCATCAGATGATGGATTTTGATCCCGACATTGGTTTGGGACAATACCGATATATTGGTGGGAGCTACCGAAAAAAATAAAAGCTCGCCTCGGTTTGTGGCAAGCCCGTATTCCGTAAATGATTTGATACCCATCAGCTCCTGAACGGATTGACCTTTTCGCTTGATTTTCATAGACAAATCACCTCCATTCAAAGTTTTGTTGTGTTGAGATAAAATATCTCACTGCGTATTTGATATAGTCGAGCACCGTGGTGTCATCCGCGCGGATCGTTAAAAAGCCGTAACCGAGAGTCAGCGCAAGGGGCAGTATAAATTTCGATACGGACACGATCAGCACCGACATCAACGCCGCTATACTGAGTATTGCAAAGTCCTTTAGGCTCCAAAGCCATAGATTGGCGGTAGCCTTTAGGTTTTGCGGATATAAATATTGAGTCATGTCAGTCCTCCTTTATGCAACAGCTCTTGCCACCGAACGGGTAAGATTAACCGCTGTGGCAGTAGTATGAACAACGCTCATCATATTAACTCTGACACTCGAATCAAGTCCGAACTGCTGTGCAATTTTGGGTACTTCGTTTGCCGCCAGCATAATGCCGAGCGCCAAAAGCATATTATTTGGGAAGGTGAGCAGTCCGAGGTATAAAAGCGTTGTCTGCAAAAACGCCGTTAAGCATATTGCGGCAACCTGCTTTGTCCATTGGTTGAACCCGTCCTGATAGCCCCTCGGAACAGAAAACATATACAGCGAGCCGACTGCCATCTGTATAAGCAGTATTCCGCCGCGCTTAATATTCTGAAAGAATATTTTTACAATACAGTATGCAAAGGCGATTAAAGCCAGCAGATTAAAAAGGCTTATCCGCATATCCTCTGCCATTGCAAAACAGCCCGCAAGCACCGAGCTGCTTTCTCCCGACAGGCTAAGCGTTTTCCCGACCGCGAATATCCGCGCGAGGTCGTGTGAAAAGATATTCTGTAGGGAAATGCAGAACTTATAAAGCTCTACGGGCAGTGTTCCTATAAGCGAACAGGCGAAGAAGCCCTTTAAAATATTTATCGCCGTTGTCTTTATATTCGCCCGTCCGTTTTGGTACTCAACGGCAACATCAAATATTGCAACAATCATTCCCGCCACGAAGAGCGACCAGCCGAACAGGGTAAAAAGCTTTATGGTAGCCTTTACCCAGTCAAGCTCAAAAATATCTGCTCCCATATTGCCCATCATGGTAAAAAAGTCGGCGGCGGCGCTGTATACGGTTTCGTAAAACCATTTAATCATGGTATCCCATATGGCGTTTGACACCTGAACACCTATATTGTCAAGCGCACCGAATATTCCGTCGCTCATACCTGAAAATATATCTCCTAACCAGTCAAAGATAGGTCATCACCTCTTTGTAATTAATGAAAAAAGCAGGCGGCGAACCGTCTGCCCTTTATATAACAATCGGTCACTCGCTTACGGGCGGCCGACTGTCGTTTTGGGTTTCTTTGATGAATTCCGTTCCGAGCATAAAGCCCTGCCGAAAGGCTTCTACATGAACTGCGTCGACACAGTCGTCAAATGCCGCCCGGTATTCTTCAAGCAGTGCCTTTTGCCCGTCATTCAACGCCTTAAACAGCTTTTCGGAAGCCTCCGCAAGTCTTTTGCTTGCCGCTCGGAATTCATCGGTATCGGGTGTTTTTTC
>CAMGJS010000185.1 GCA_946056455.1 uncultured Clostridia bacterium
GTATTGCAAGAGATGAGACAAGTACGAACAAAATTATTCAAATGTCAGGCGTGACAGGTTCGACTCTCGTCAGCCTAAGAAACAGTCACAATCTGCAAGCGGAATACTGCCTCCGCTTTTCGAACAAGGCAGTAGCTTTTCCTCAATTTTTATTAAAAAGGAAGGTGATTTATATGAGCGAAAAGAAAAACAGGCTCACCGTTATAGACGGTGAAACCCTAATGGATACAAGACTGGAGCCGACCAAATTTTGTATCGACACTCTGCTGCCGCAAGGAATAACAATCCTTGGCGGCGCGCCTAAAATCGGCAAATCGTGGTTGGTGTTGGATCTGTGCGTCCGTATCGCCAAAGGAGAAAGCGTGTGGGATATGCCGACCACAAAAGGTACCACCCTGTATCTTTGCTTGGAGGATACACTCAGACGTGTGCAGGAACGGCTTAACTGCATCACAGAAGATGTTCCCTCTAACGCTTTCTTTGCAACGGCGGCACACACGCTTGCCGAAGGTCTCTGCGATGAAATCCGTGCATTTGTAAAAGAGCATCCCGATACCGTCCTCGTTGCAATCGATACCTTTCAGATCGTGCGTAACAGCGGTGCGGATACCTCTTACGGTAACGACTATGATGAGATACGGCAGATGAAACAGTTGTCGGATGAGCTTAATATTTCTCTTCTGCTGGTGCATCACCTTCGCAAGCAGGGCGACAGCGATCCGCTGAATAAGCTGTCAGGCACCACAGGAATCGTAGGCGCGGTCGATTTGGTGTTCGTGCTGGACAAAAGTAAGCGTGGTGAAAGTCTTGCAACTCTTGTTTGTACCGGCAGAGATATTGAGTATCGGCAGTTGGAGCTGAAGTTTTCAAGCGAGGATTTTGTTTGGGAATTAAAATCCGACAGCCGTGAACAGCCCGAAAAGATGTTACCGCCAGAGATGGAATCCCTTGTTAATTTTATGAAAGAGCAAAAATTCTTCGTAGGCGGTAACAGTGAGTTCGTGGAGCAGTTCAATGCGGCAACTGACAGCGAGGTTACGGTCAAAGGCTTCAAGCAGCTTATGAACCGCTGGCGGTATGACCTTGAAGAACTCGGGGTACATTACCGCGACCACCGAAGCAACGGCATAAGGGTGCTGGAGGTGAAATATATTCCTTCTTCTGCTGTGGGCAGTGACGAAAGTGCCGTAAGTGACGAAATAAATTCGGTGTAGAAAACTTTCGTCACTTTCGTCCCTTGCGTTCCTGTAAAGCAGCTGTTCGCCCTTTGTCGAGCGTTCAAAAGCGTTCGGGAAAACATCCAACCGCCTCGTTTAAAACGCCACACAGGGCAAATGTGAGCCGAGTGTGCGGAGATTTGTCACTGAAAGTTATTCATAAAGCGATAAAAACTACCGCATTTTATTTCTCTCCTTTAGGAGAGAACCAGCATCGCCTTTGGCTGTACGCCAAACGCATTTGGGCGGGCAGAAGCCCTGCACCCACTTCCTTTCTTTGAAAAGAAAGGAAGCAAAGAAACTTTTAATTTTTTGGGAGTGATAATATATTCGACGAGGAGACGCCGGTGGAAGATTGCACGACAAAATATTATCCCGCCGAGCGTAAAAAAATCTCGGTCCCGTTATGGGCGGGATGTAAAAATACGGTATAAGCCATATGGCGGAAAGGATTTTATGGAGAAAAACGAATACAAAATAGAAACGGTAGAATTTTATTACAACGGTGAGGACGGCAGGTTCGATACCTTTTTAAATTCCCTTATTCGGGATTATATAAGCGCCGACAAAATATTACCCGACTGTGAAAATAATAAATCGGCGTGATTTGTCTGGACTTACGGCGGGTGTTGTGATATGTTGTTTGCAAAAGCAGGATATCACGCGCCTGCCAAGTAAAATATGAAAGGAAAGCTAAAATGAGAGTATGGTTATACGCAAGACTGTCCCGCGATGAGGACAGCGAATTAAATTCACTTACCAATCAGCAAAATATACTGCGGGAATACGCGGAGAAAAATCATTATACCGTTGTCGGCGAGTCCTTCGACGATAATGTAAGCGGTATGCATTTCAACCGCGAGGGAATCAACAAAATATATACAGCGGTCGAAGAAAAGCAAATAGACGCGGTTATAGTAAAAGACCTATCCCGCCTCGGCCGTCACCGAACACAGACCGCTATGTTCATAGATTATCTTCGTGAAAATGATGTGCGAGTGTTATCCGTAACCGAAAACATAGACACAAGCAACGAGGACGACGATTTGATGGTCGGCTTCAAAGGTATATTCAACGATATGTACGCCCGTGACATATCCAAAAAAATACGCGCGGGATATCTTCAAAAGCAGAAAGACGGCATAGTGCTGATACCTCCGCTTGGATATTTTAAGGATAAAAACACCCGTCAGGTTGTAGTGGTTGAAGAACAGGCTGAAATTGTACGCAGAATATTTGATCTGTATATATCCGGTTACGGACTGAAAGCAATCGCAAAAATATTAAATGACGAGGGAATAAAATCTCCGGGGTTTTATCAAAAACAACTACTTGGGAAAAATCTCGGTTACAACAAGCCTGAAATCGCCCATAGATTTTTATGGGTAAACACGGCTGTAAAAAGGGTGCTACAAAATGAATTTTATATCGGAACACTGATATGTCATAGGTCGTATACAAGCAAAATAAATCATATTCGAAAAGAGCTTCCGCCCGAAGAGTATTACCGACATGAAAACGCTGTGCCTGCTATCATATCCAAGGAGATATGGGAACAGGCACAGTTTTTATTAGAGCAAAGACCGAAACACAATGTACGGGCTTCAAGCGGCAAAAGATGTCACCGCTATGCGGGGTTGCTTCGGTGTGGCGACTGCGGTTCAACTATGGTTTGCAAAACGCGGCGTTGGAAAGATAAACCGCCAAGATATGAATATACCTGCAACGGTTACCACCGCTACGGAAAAGAAAATTGCACCCCGCATACGATAGGCGAGGAAGTGATAGATAAATTGATATACGAGGAGCTTAATGAAGTCAAGAAAATGGCGCTTGAAAACTTTAAAAAGGTTGACAAGCAGCTTAAAAAGTGGCTTGCCGACAAGCCCTCCGCCGAAAAACAGATAGCGGCGCTGAATGAAAAGCTCGCACAGCGTAAGCTTGACCAACAGCAGATACTGCTTGAA
>CAMGJS010000186.1 GCA_946056455.1 uncultured Clostridia bacterium
CTGGGCTATGAAATAGTCCTTGTCAACTCAAATCCTGCAACGATTATGACGGATCCCGAAATAGCGGATGTTACATACATCGAACCGCTTAACGCGACCCGTCTTGAAGAAATTATCGCAAAAGAACGCCCCGATTGCCTTCTTCCCAACCTTGGCGGTCAGTCGGGACTTAACCTCTGTTCCGAACTTGCAAAGCTTGGCGTTCTCGATAAATATAATGTCGAAGTAATCGGCGTTCAGGTTGACGCTATCGAGCGCGGCGAGGACAGAATAGAATTCAAAAAGACAATGGACAGCCTCGGAATTCAGATGGCAAGAAGCGAGGTCGCATATTCCGTTGACGAAGCTCTTGCTATTGCCGATAAGCTCGGTTATCCCGTTGTTCTCCGTCCCGCTTACACAATGGGCGGAACAGGAGGAGGAATTGTTTATAATGTTGACGAGCTCAAAACGGTCTGCGCAAGGGGACTTCAGGCTTCTCTTGTCGGACAGGTTCTTGTCGAGGAATCAATTCTCGGCTGGGAAGAGCTTGAACTCGAAGTTGTCCGTGACTGCAAAGGCAATATGATAACCGTATGCTTTATCGAAAATATCGACCCTCTCGGAGTACACACGGGCGACAGCTTCTGCTCCGCACCTATGCTTACAATTCCCGAAGATGTTCAGAAAGAACTTCAGCGTCAGGCTTATAAAATCGTTGACGCTATCGAGGTAATAGGCGGAACAAATGTCCAGTTTGCAAGAAACACTGAGGACGGCAGAATTATTGTTATTGAAATCAACCCCAGAACTTCTCGTTCCTCGGCACTTGCGTCAAAGGCAACAGGTTTCCCTATAGCACTTGTTTCCGCAATGCTTGCAACAGGACTTACTCTTGACGAAATCCCTTGCGGAAAGTACGGTACACTTGACAAATATCATCCCGACGGAGATTATATCGTTATCAAATTTGCTCGCTGGGCATTTGAAAAGTTCAAGAATGCCGAGGATAAGCTCGGAACACAGATGAAAGCTGTCGGCGAGGTTATGAGCATCGGTAAAACCTATAAGGAGGCTTTCCAGAAGGCAATAAGAAGTCTTGAAAAGGGAAGATACGGCTTAGGCTTTGCAAGCGACTACAACAAAAAGACAAAGGACGAGCTTATTGCAATGCTCCATACGCCCACTTCCGAGCGTCAGTTCATTATGTATGAGGCTCTCAGAAAGGGTGCAACCGTTGACGAACTCTTTGAACTCACAAAGATTAAGAAATACTTTATCAACCAAATGAAAGAGCTTGTTGATGAAGAAAATGCTCTTCTTGAAAATAAGGGAAAAGTTCCCGAAAAGGACGCTCTCGCGCAGGCTAAAAAGGATGGTTTTTCTGATAAATACCTCTCACAGATACTCGATGTTTCCGAAACAGAAATCCGTGAAAAGAGAACGGAATACGGCATAACGGAAGCTTGGGAAGGCGTTCATGTAAGCGGAACAAAGGACTCTGCATACTACTACTCGTCATACAATATCCCCGAGGATAAGAGCGTTGCCTCTGTCGGAAAGCCAAAGGTAATGATTTTGGGTTCAGGTCCTAACAGAATAGGACAGGGTATCGAATTCGACTACTGTTGCGTTCACGCGGCAAACGCTCTTCGCGAACTCGGCTTTGAAACGATTATGATAAACTGCAACCCCGAAACCGTTTCAACCGACTATGACACCTCGGACAAGCTCTATTTTGAACCTCTCACTCTTGAAGATGTTCTTGCTATTCACGAAAAAGAAAAGCCTGTCGGAGTTATCGCTCAGTTCGGTGGACAGACTCCTCTCAACCTTGCGGCAGACCTTAAAAAAGCAGGCGTCAATATTCTCGGAACAACTCCCGAAACTATCGACTTTGCCGAGGACAGAGACCTCTTCCGCGCTATGATGGAAAAGCTTGAAATTCCTATGCCCGAATCGGGAATGGCTGTTACCGTTGAGGACGCTATCGAAATCGCAAACAGAATAGGCTATCCCGTAATGGTTCGCCCCTCTTATGTTCTTGGCGGACGCGGAATGGAAGTTGTTCACGATGAAGAGGGACTTAAAGTTTATATGAAAGCGGCGGTAGGAGTAACCCCCGACAGACCTATCCTTGTTGACAGATTTTTGCATAACGCAACGGAATGCGAGGCAGACGCTATCAGCGACGGCGAAAATGTATTTGTTCCCGCAGTAATGGAGCATATCGAGCTTGCAGGTATCCATTCGGGCGACTCCGCTTGTATTCTTCCTTCGCTCAATATTTCTCCCGAAAATGTTGCAACAATAAAGGAATACACAAAGAAAATTGCCAAGGAAATGGATGTCCGCGGACTTATGAATATGCAGTACGCAATAGAGGACGGCAAGGTATATGTTCTTGAAGCCAACCCCCGTGCGTCAAGAACAGTTCCTCTCGTATCCAAAGTCTGCAACATAAAGATGGTAAAGATTGCAACAGAAATAATCACCGCTCCTCTCACGGGCAGACCTTCTCCCGTTCCTGCTCTTAAAGAGAGAAAATTCAACCACTACGGTGTTAAAGAGGCGGTATTCCCGTTCAATATGTTCTCAGAGGTTGACCCCTTGCTCGGACCTGAAATGCGTTCTACGGGCGAAGTTCTCGGAATGTCCGACAACTTCGGTGAGGCATATTTCAAAGCGCAGGAAGCTACCCAGACAAAAATCGCTCTTTCGGGAACTGTTCTTATCAGCGTAAACGACGGCGACAAGCCCGAAGTTGTTGAAATCGCAAAGGGCTTTGAGGAATGCGGATTTAATATTCTTGCAACAGGCGGAACATACGACCTTATCACAAAGAACGGTATCAAGGCTGAAAAGATAGCAAAATTACAGCAGGGCAGACCTAATATCCTTGACGCTATTTCAAACGGCAAGATTGATATTATCATCAATACTCCCGATAATAAGCAGGGTAAAGAGGACGACAGCTACATCAGAAAGAACGCTATACGCAAGCGTGTGTTCTATGTTACGACAATGGCTGCCGCAAAGGCAACTCTTGAAGGAATAAAGGCAGTCAAGCACGGCAGAGGAAAGACACTTCTTTATAATTGCACCTGAACCATCATTAGTCGCAACAACACCCCCAGAATAGC
>CAMGJS010000187.1 GCA_946056455.1 uncultured Clostridia bacterium
TAAAGGGAGTAAGTATTCCTTACGGCGAGGGAAACATTGAAATGCAGGTTTTTGTCGCAAAGGATGGCTCAAAACAGAACGCTGTTGAAATATTCAACAAGATGAGCGAAGAAGAAAAGTCGGAACTTATTTCAACTCTCGACAATTCAGGCAGAGAAGAACTCACCATTCTTGCAATACCGAAATTCACCTTTGAGACCGACACATTCTCCGTCAAGGATATTCTTATTTCCCTCGGAGTAAAAGACGCTTTTTCTGTAATCGACGCAGACCTTTCGGGTATTGCCGAGCTTCCCCCCGACAGAAATCTTTATGTCAGCGATGTTCTTCACAAGGCAAAGGTAGAAGTCGACGAAAGCGGAACAAAAGCGGCGGCTGCAACTGTAATTGATATTAAATGCGGCGCTGCCCCTATGCCGATGAAAGAGACGAAAGAATTTATTGCGGATGAGCCGTTTATCTTTGTAATCAGGGACAGAACATCGGGTACAATTCTCTTTTTAGGAACAATAAGCAATCTTTCAAAATAAAATCTCATAAAAAATGCAGTCGGGTTAAATGCCCGACTGTTTTTTCGTTGTGCACATTGACTATATCCCCTTTTTGCAGTATAATTACTGCGTAATAACTACAAAAAGGGGTACATATATGAAAAAGCTAAGCGTTATTTTTACTGCGTTACTTATTACAGTTGCGGTACTTTCGGGATGCTCAAAAAAAGAGGCATACCGAATGGTAAAGGTTGAAGATAAAGACGGCGAGGTTATCGTCGACCGCTTAAAAGAAAGTATAGACGCATTTGAGGGAATGAACCTTATTGCAGACGACTATGTGGGAGTAAAAGAAAAGTCGTATATAGTTTTGCTTGTTGACGACGACAAGCATATTTCCGCCGAGGAAAACACGGAATTTTCCGTCAACGCAACGGGGACAAAAAACAACGGCTCCGTTACCGTTGAACTTGTCAAGGGAAAAGCTCTCTTTGAAATTGATGAAAAGCTCAATGAAAATTCGTATTTTTCTGTTAAAACTCCGAACACAACTTTAAGTGTAAGAGGTACGACATTTACTGTCTTTTATGATGATATAAACGATGTCACATACCTTGAAGTCAGTGAAGGAATTGTCAATATAGAGACCAAGGAAAACAACCTCTCCGAAGATGTCACGGCAGGAGAAAAGCGCGAGATAAAGAGCGGTTCTATTGAAGCTGTCGAGGGTATTGAAGATACCGCCGAGGAAATTGACGATGAGGAAATTGAAGAAATCTATGAAAAAAAGCTGATAAAACAGACAAAGTATAACTCCGACGGAACGGTGAAATTTCAGTATGAATTTGAGTACGACCAGAATGGTAAAGTTACAAAATATACAATCTATAATCCCGACGGGACAATATACAAACAATCCGAATATAATGCAAACGAAGATATAATCAGGACAATGGATTACAGCACCGACAGAACATTATGTTTTCTGTATGAATACGAATATGACGCTAACGGAAATATGACAAAGCAGACCGCATATAACGATGACGGAACCATAAGCTATATATCCGAGCGTGAATATGATGAAAGCGGAAAAGTAATAAAGTCTGCTTCATATAATGCAGACGGCACGATGACAAGTCAGACCGTGTCTGAATACAATTCAGACGGAAAAATGTCAAAGTCCACTTCATACAATGCAGACGGAACGATAAGTTCATGGAGCGAGTATGAATATGACGAAAACAAAAATAACACAAAGTTCACCCTATACCAGAACAATAACGGAAAAACAAGGATACTTCTGACCGAAACTTACGAGCTTGACGCAGAGGGAAACATACTAAAAGTTACCGATTATAAATCGGACGGAAAAATATCCTCTTGGGTTTTGTATGAATACGAATAAGAAAAAACTCCGCTTGCAGAGCATTTTCTGTAAGCGGAGTTTTTGTATACTTGCCTCATTTTGTCGGCAAACAATCCGACATTTAATTATATCCTATTACATATTCAGCGTGAAAAGTTTCCTTAGCCCCGAGCATATTTGTGTATTCGCGGTCTTTAAGCTCGCCCGAAAAATCAATGTGGTCGCATCTGCCGTACCACGGCTCTATACACACAAAGGGAGCGTTCTTTTCCTCGGGCGACCATATCGCAAAAAGCGGTGTGTCAAACAAAACGGTGACATATTCGTTGCCGTTTTTGTCCATAAGTCCCACGCTGTTCGCCTGATTGCCCTCTATCATATATGTGCAACGGTCAAAAAATTCGGGAGTGATACTGCATACGCCGTTTTCAAGGGTAAGAATAATGTCCTCCGTTATCGCAAGTCCCGTATTCCTTGTGTTGCCGTGATGATGAATAACCTCAACGGGAACAGTCTTTGCCGAAGCGTCAATGACAGTATTAAAAGCGGTGTTTTCTGTTTTTTCGGCAAATTTTTTAAAAGATATTTTATAACCTGCTTTGCTGTTTTCGTTATCCAGAGGACATATAAAAGCAGGGTGCGCTCCGATAGAAAACGGCAGGGTTTCACCGCTTGGGTTATAGACCTCCCATATTACCTTTATCGTGTTACCGACAAGCTTATATCCGATTTTAAGGACAAATTCAAAAGGGTATTTTGAGAGAGTTTCTTCATTGCTTTTAAGCTCAAAATAAATCTCGTCGTCTGTTTTTGATAAAAAAGAATGTTCCATATCTCTTGCAAAGCCGTGCTGTCCCATAGGATAACTCTTGCCGTTCAATATGTACTCCTTGTTCTTTACGCTTCCCACAAAAGGGAAAAGCACGGGCGATGTTCTGCCCCAGAACTTCTTGTCTGCGTACCACATATATTCACGGTCATTCTTTTTTGATTTTACAGATTTAAGCTCCGCCCCGAAAGAGTCAATCTCAACGCGAAGTATATCGTTTTCTAAAATATAACGCATAGCGACCTCCGTTTTATTTTTTCATCATTATAGCATTTATTGTATCAGAATGCAAACAAATTCCTGACCGCTTTTCAGTTGCTTTTTACGGATTGCTATGATACAATTTAAAAACAATATGAAATTGCGTAAAGGAATGATAGCCTTGTTCTTCTGCAAGAGAAAAGATAAGCTTTACATTGTCTGCCACATTC
>CAMGJS010000188.1 GCA_946056455.1 uncultured Clostridia bacterium
TAGATATGGTGCTTCTTGATATTTCAATGCCTTATATGGACGGCTTTCAGGTTTTGAGGCTGATGAAAGAAAACAAGATAGACGATGTTGCCGTTATTCTCATCAGCGCGGAGGCGACAAAGGATAATGTTGAAAAAGCGTCGCAGTTTGACATTACCGATTTTATCAAAAAGCCCTATGACCACGCGCGTATACTTGAAAAGGTATGCGAGGTGCTGAATGTCGAAAAATCCGATACCGTTCCGACTTCAAAGGATATTTCAAACGAGGTATTAAAAGCGACAAACGCATATATAAAAAAGCTGTCTGTTGTATATTCGGCGTATATGCTCAATCACGGAAAGGATTACGACCACTATTTAAGGCTTCGTGACCTTATGGTAATCGTCCTTGACGAATACGCTTCAAAGACAAAGAACGAAGAGCTTGACTATACGAGAATAGAACTTATCGCCGAGGCGGCACAGTTTCACGACCTTGGCAAGATGACGGTACCCGATGAAATACTAAATAAAGCTATTGACGGAAAGCTTGACAACCCCGATGAAGAGGAAATAAACCGCAACCACACCGTTATGGGCGCGAATATTGTCTGGCTCAACGAACAACCCCTTTGCAGATATTTTGTGGAGATATGCGGTGATATGTGTATGCACCACCACGAGCGACATGACGGAACGGGCTTTCCGCACAGACTGAAGGGAACAGAAAATTCGATTTACACGAGATTTTGCCGCTTGCTTTCAAAGTTTGACAAGCTTTTCTATCGCCTTACCGAATACGATTCGAGCAGGTTTGATGTTATCTTGGATGAACTTCTTATGGACAGAGGTTCAATAGACCCCGCACTTGCAGTAACGCTCAGAAGTTGCAAGTCGGAAATACTCGGTTACTATAAAAAACTTATTGTTGAATAATAAAAAAGGACGGATAAAGGGAAGCCCTCTTTATCCGTCCTTTTTCTTTGTTATGTTCAGATTATTCAGCGTCGTCAGACTCTGCGTATTTTGCTGAAAGCTCGTTGATTGTTCCGTCCTTGAGCATTTTTTCGATAGTTGCGTTTACCTTGTTGAGCATTTCTGTGTTGCCCTTTGCAACTGCAACTGCGTATTCCTCAGACTCGAATGCTGTATCGTCCTCAACGATAACAAGTCCCTTGTTGTCGCCGATGTACTTCTGAGCTGTTGCCGAGTCGATAACAACAACATCGCACTTGCCGTTGACAAGCTCCATTATTGCTTCTGTGCCCTTCTTGAAGGCTTCGTACTTGTAACCCATTTCCTTAACGCAGGTCTCGCCTGTGTAGCCCTGGATAACAACGATTTTCTTGTCCGCCATATCTGTTGCTTTCTTTATGTCAGAGCCTTCCTTGACAATCATTACCTGCTTTGCAACATAGTAAGTTGTTGAGAAATCAACCGATTCTCTTCTTTCGTCCGTTGCTGTCATTCCTGCGATAACTGCGTCAATCTGACCGTTTTTAAGAGCAATGAGGAGCGAGTCGAATTCCATATTTTCAATCTTGACTTCCATGTTGTTGTCGTCGCCTATCTGCTTTGCAACGGCAATGTCAATTCCGTCATACTGGTCGATAATTCCCTTTGAAGAAACAAATTCAAACGGAGGGAATTCAGCGTTTGTACCGAATACGATAGTGCCGCTTGCTTTCTGCTTTGCGCAGCCTGTGAACAGAGCCGATGACATAACAACAGCGGCTAAGAGTGCTGCAACTTTTTTGAGTGTTTTCATTGTTAAAATCTCCCTTTTAAAAATCTATTATAAGGGCTTAAACCCTTATTTGCTTTAAAGTACCTTGCTTAAAAACTTAATCGTTCTTTCGTTTTTGGGGTTGCCGAAAACCTCTTCGGGAGTTCCGCTTTCCATTATTACCCCCTGGTCCATAAAGAGAACTCTTGTTCCGACTTCTCTTGCAAAGCCCATTTCGTGAGTAACGACAACCATCGTCATTCCCGACTTTGCAAGGTCTTTCATAACATCGAGAACTTCGCCGACCATTTCAGGGTCCAGAGCGGAGGTGGGCTCGTCAAAGAGCATTATTTCAGGTTCCATAGCAAGAGCACGAGCTATTGCCACACGCTGTTTCTGTCCGCCCGAAAGCTGATTGGGGTATGCCGTTGCCTTGTCGGCAAGCCCTACTCTTGCAAGAAGCTCTTCGCCCTTTTTTACAGCCTGCTCCTTTGTCATTTTCTTTAAAAGAACGGGCGCTAAGGTGATGTTATCCATTATTGTGAGATGGGGGAAAAGATTGAACTGCTGAAAAACCATTCCCATCTTCTGACGCATTTTGTTGACATTCGCCTTTGGCAGATTTATCTGCTCGTCGTCAATGTATATTTCGCCGTCCGTGGGAGTTTCAAGAAGATTGAGGCAACGCAGAAAGGTGCTCTTGCCCGAACCCGAAGGACCTATTACGACAACTACTTCGCCCTGCTTGATATGCTCGTCAATTCCGTCAAGAACATTGAGGTCGCCAAAATGTTTATGAAGATTTTTTACCTTTATCATTTAAAACCCTCCCTTATCTTACTTCCGATTTTCTCAGCTGTTTTTCGATTACGCCGAGAGCAAGGGTGAGTACCTTTATTATTATAAAGTATATTACCGCTGTCGCCATAAGGGGCATAAACGGCTTGAAGGTCGCGCTCTTGATAAAGTCGCCCGCTTTCTGAATGTCCATAAGTCCCACATATCCCACAATAGCGGTTTCTTTTATAAGAACGATGAATTCGTTGCAAAGCGCAGGGAAGATATTCTTTACTGCCTGAGGAATGACGATATGAGTCATTGTCTGAACGGCATTAAGTCCCAATGAACGACCTGCCTCTGTCTGCCCCTTGTCGATCGACATTATTCCTGCGCGGATGATCTCTGAAACATAGGCGCCCGAATTTATTCCGAATGCAATAGCGGCAATTATCCATTTGTCGATATAAACCGACGCAAAAACGACAAAGTAAATTATCATAAGCTGGGTAACGGAAGGAGTTCCTCTTATCACATCGGTATATACTTTACCGATGAAATTCAGAAATTTTGAATTTGAAAGGTTGCAAAGAGCAATTATCATACCTATGATAATG
>CAMGJS010000189.1 GCA_946056455.1 uncultured Clostridia bacterium
GAATATTATAAGAATTATCGCAAACACCGTCAGAATAATTTCCCTGACAGGCAGCAACCGTTTTTTAGGCATAAGGTCACCTCCCGAAAAAAACAAAGAGCAGAACATTCTGCTCTTTAATATGCGCTTTTTTATACAATTTATGCCAGCAGATTTTTCTTGCGCCAGGCTCCGCTTTTAAATCTGAAAATAAAGATAACTCCGCGCAAAATCTCATCGATAGCCATTGCCCACCAGATTCCCACAAGACCGAAGTCAAGGACAATTCCGAAAACATAAGAAAGCACGACGGCAACTGTCCAGTTTGAAATAATGCCGAGCGTCACGGGGAACTTTATATCGCCCGCCGCCTGCAACGATGAAACCATAATTATGTTTATCGTTCTGCCGATTTCAAGGAAAATCTCGACAAACATCGCCTTTTTGCCAAGAGCGAGTATTTCGGGGTTATCGGTGAATAATCCGAAGAATGCGTCGCTGAAAATAAGTATCAGAACGGTTGTTCCGACAGAAATGATAAGCGACCAGAATATTGACTTCGTGATGACCTTTGCAACCTCGTCGTGCCTTTTCGCTCCGATAAGATAGCCGACGGTAATTCTTAATGCGTTTCCCACAGCCATTGTGAAAACACAACAGAGCATAGAGAACATCACGCCGTATGAGCGCGTGTTCAGCGGAACTTCGCCGAGCATATTGACAAATATCAGTATGACGAGTATGGACGAGTCATAGGAAACATTTTCACCGGCAGAGGGTATGCCGATTTTAAGAATTTTCTTGAAAGTATCGGCAGGGAAGGGCTTTAAGGTCTTTATATCAAGCTTGACATCGGTTACCTTAAAGAAAATCGCCACGATGAGTATTGCTCCCACAAGCTTGCTGAAAACAGTAGAAATAGCCGCACCCTTTATGCCAAGGGTCGGGAACGGACCTATGCCGTAGATAAGTAAAAAGTTTCCGATAAGGTTCAGAGCGTTCATAATAACGGCAAAGAGCATAGTGTGCTTCATCAGCCCGTTGCTCTTATAGAACGCCGAGAATATCAGGAATATCGCCTGCAAGAACATTCCTCCGCCGACTATCTGCATATAGGCGATGAAATGAGGTTGCATATTGACGGGTATTCTCATCCATACGGCAAAATTCGGCGCAAGCAAAAACAGCAATAAGCTTATAACGGACGAGAAAACAATGTTTATCGCAACGGAAAGGGTGTAAATTTCACTCAGCTTTCCGTATTCCTTTGCGCCTAAATGCTGAACGATGAGTATTGTTGTCGCCGTACTTACAACGCTGAAAACGAGTATCACGAGATTTAAAATCTGCGTTGCGTTGGTGACTGCTCCGACAAGAGTTTCGTCAAAGCGTGAAATCATAAACTGGTCTATGTATCCGACAAAAATCTGCAATGCAAGCTCGATAAAAATCGGCCAGGTCATTTTGAGCATCGATGGCCTTTCAGTAACAAGCTCTTCTTTTTTCATAAAAAATCCTCTGCCCGTAGGCAATCTTAAATTATTCTTCTTCTTTTTCTTCTTCCGTTTTTTCTTGTTCTTCTTTTTTTGTGGGGCGCAGATATTCGTATTCGCAGTCCTCCCTGAAATTAGGATAACCGTAAATGCTCTTCATATCGTTTGCCTCACATATATAATAAAACGCTATTACGCAGGACATTACCCCCACAAACGACACCGCCATAAGAATATTGTTCCCGATAAGAGCCGCCATCATCGCAAAGGCAAACCCCGAAACAAAGCAGGGAACCTTATACCCCATTGCGATAAACAGCGACGGTATACCCGTTATCGCTGTCCACATAAACACCGCGCCGAAAAGATAGGAGCCCTCTTCGTTGTCAATAGCAAATCCGCCCTCAATGGCAATGGCGATTATTCCTGCGATTATGTTAAGGGCGACGACACCAAGGGGAAAGAACATCGCTGCTTTGCATATTTTCATTTTTCTCCGACATTCGGGAAAATGTATCGTGCTGTGAAATTTTGTCTTGTCCTCCATTAAGCGCCCTCCTTTTTATTGCAGGGTAAATCTCTTCTTTTTAACTCCGTCGACCATAACATCGCCCGAGAACATATCCAAAGGACGCACCCATACCTTCTTTTCTCCCGCAGGCTCCTGATAAACTACAACATCCTGCATAGTTTCCGAGTCCTTGCCTATTGCAAGAACGATATAGGTATTGCCCTTGAAGTGCTTATACATTCTTCCCACAAGAATGCCCTGCTGTTCAACCTGAACTTCTACCTTTGCGGCGTTGCCCTCTTCAAGTATCATTGACGAGAACGGTGGCATATTTATGGAAATATAGCCGTTCTGCGGAATATACTGTCTGTCGTTGTCGAGTTTGTCGATAAGGCAGGCGCCACGCATATTAAAGCCTACCTCTGCGTCGTGGTCGGCAAGGTTCAGAGCGACATACACCGTTCCCGCCGAGCAGGTTCTCTTATAGACAAGCTGTTCGTTGCGGATAACGACATTTTCAAATTCGCCTACCTGCAAAGCGGTAAGTTCAGAGTGTATCTTTCCGAGGTTCTTTATATGCTCAAAAAGCGACATATCAGCGTCGGGAATTTTGTCGAGTTCGAGAGAGGGGCGCAGAACGGCGTCGGACGCACTTGTACGCTCGCCCTTTATGCCCCATTCGCTTCCGTAATAAACAGACGGAACTCCCGGCATTGTGTAAAGAATTGTATAGCAGTTTTTAAGGTGCTCCTGTCTTTTTAAAAAGCTTGCAAGACGGTTTACATCGTGATTGTCAACAAAGCTGTAAAGGGTGAGGTTCTGATAAATTCCGCCTCTGCCGAACTGTCTGTTGAGAGAATGAGCAATCTCAAAATAGTTTTTATCGTTGTGAGATGAATAGATACCTTTCTGACATTCGTAGTTTGTTACGCTGTCAAGAACATCGGGGTTTGCCCATCGGTTGTAGTCGCCGTGGATAATCTCGCCCATAAGCCAGAAATCAGGGTTTTTCGACTTTGTGAAGTGTCTGAGCTTTTTGAAAAACTCAATGTCAACGCAATCCGCCGCGTCAAGACGAAGTCCGTCAATGCCGAACTCGTCCATCCACA
>CAMGJS010000190.1 GCA_946056455.1 uncultured Clostridia bacterium
AATGTGTTCGCAAGGCTTGCAACGGGATAACAAAAGTGGATGCGAATGGAAAGAGTTAAGCGATTTTTTGCGTTTCAGCAAAAAATCAGGCTCCGCGCCCAGCGGTCGCATTTTGCCTCCTTTTTTGCGAAACAAAAAGGAGGTCGTGCCCCGCAGGGCACGAAACACTCCTGCTCCGCCGACAGCGAAACATAAACAAAAGCACACCGAGAGGTGTGCTTCAACTTTTCGCAAACTGCTAGTGAAAAAGTAGGTCGCCCTCCGCAGAGGGCGAAACACTCTCGCAGAGCCGTTGGCGAAACCTCAATTAAAAGCACTCGAAAGAGTGCTTTTTTTTCCCTTTTGCGTGCCCACGGTATCCGACAGCGAAACAAAAATAAAAAGGGACTTTATAAAAAAGTCCCTTGAAATTCAAAACAAACCGTATCTTTATCTTTGCCCCTTATGATGACATTATCGCCGTCGGTGCTCTTAAAGACAGACACCTTTTCGCCCAGCGTCATCTCGTTGAGGTAATTTATCCGCACTTCCGAAAATCCGCGCTCAAACTCCTCTTTTGAAAGGCTGTTCTGGATAATATCGCCGTAAATTCCGTTGTAGACATGACCGTTCATATCAATGTCGGTAAACTTAGGGGTATATTCCCCCGAAAGCTCTCCGTCACAATGAGGTATCCTTCCGATATGGATATTTGTCGGCTTATCAGTGACCTGCTCACAAAGCCACTTGAAATCCGACGGGCGATAGATTTTATGCTCCTTTATGCTGACGCATATCCAGCCTGCCTCGCCCTCAACAAGAACATTTCCGTCCTCGTCGGTCATTTCATTTGCTCTTATGAACATTGCTCCCTTCTGCATACATTCCCAGGTTGAAACCGTCAGCTTCTGCTTCGACTTCGGATAGGAATGTATTTTAAGGGCAAGCCTTGACATTAAAAAGACATAGTCGTTCTGCTGTAAAAAATCATAGTCAAGACCGCGGTCTATGTAGTCGTCGCCTGCAATATCCGAAAATACGCGGAAAAGCGACGATAATTTAATTCTGTTTTTATAGTCTGCGTCGGGAAAGGGGAGCTCCGAATGCTGAGTAAAAACCCTTCTTGAAAGGTTTTTTTCCATATTACTTTTCAATCTTATCAACGCCCATAAATCTTCTCAGAGCCTCGGGGATAATAACCGAGCCGTCAGCCTGCTGGTAGTTTTCAAGAATTGCGGCAACAGTTCTTCCCACTGCTACGCCCGAGCCGTTGAGTGTGTGAACAAGCTGAGGCTTTTCTCCTGCGGCAGGACGGTATTTGATATTAGCTCTTCTTGCCTGATAATCAACAAAGTTTGAACAGCTTGAAATCTCAACATATCTGTTGTATGACGGCATCCATACTTCTATATCGTATGTCTTTGCCGATGAAAATCCGATGTCGCCCGTTGAAAGAGCAACTACTCTGTAAGGAAGTCCGAGGCCCTGCAATACTCTTTCAGCGTCTTTTGTGAGGCTTTCAAGCTCGTCCCAGGAGCTTTCGGGTGTTGTGAACTTTACAAGCTCAACCTTGTTGAACTGGTGCTGGCGGATAAGTCCTCTTGTGTCACGACCTGCCGAGCCTGCTTCTGCTCTGAAACAAGCCGAGTATGCGCAGTATTTTATAGGTAACTGCTCTGCCGAAAGAATATCGTCACGATGATAGTTTGTAACGGGAACTTCGGCTGTGGGAATGAGGAAATAGTCGGTGTCCTTGTTGTCCTCTGCGTTGACAAGCTTGTAAGCGTCCTGCTCGAATTTGGGGAGCTGTCCCGTACCTGTCATTGACGCACGGTTTACCATATAGGGCGGAAGAATTTCGGTATAGCCGTTTTCTGTATGAGTATCGAGGAAATAGCTGATGATAGCTCTTTCAAGCTTTGCACCGAGCTTTTTGTAGAAGTGAAATCTTGCGCCCGTTACTTTTGAGGCTGTTTCGGGGTCCAAAATGTCAAGGTCCTTGCCTATATCCCAGTGAGCCTTGGGTTCAAAGTCGAACTTTGTGGGCTCGCCCCATCTTCTTATTTCGACATTTTCGCTGTCGTCCTTGCCGACAGGAGTTGTGTCCGAGGGGATATTCGGTATTGAAAGGAGGAGCATTTTCTGCTTTTCTTCAAGCTCCGAAACCTTAACATCGTCCGCCTTGATTTTCTCGGAAAGCTCTTTCATCTCAGCCATAACGGCGGTTGTATCCTCGCCGTTTTTCTTCATCATAGGTATCTGCTTTGAAACCTTGTTCTGCTGAGCCTTTAAGCTGTCAACATCTGTTGAGATTTTTCTTCTCTCGGCGTCAATGGCGATGATTTCATCGACATAAGCGTCATAGTCGGCGTTTCTTGTTTTAAGCTTAGCTTTTACTTCTTCGGGATTTTCTCTTATTCTTTTGATATCGAGCATAATTTTCAACCTCTTTTATAAAAATTGTTTATTCTTCGCTTGTAAGCAGTTCGGCAAGAGCCTTTAAATCGTCCTTGTCGTGAAAATCTATTGTAAGCCTGCCCTTGCCCTTGCCCCAGGTAACCTTTACCTTTCGTGAGAGCCTTTCTGCAAGCGCGATTTCCATTTCTTTATAGTATGTCTTGTTGGGGGACTTTTTCTCGGTTTCGTTCTTTTTCGTTTCCGCCGAGGTAAGCTTTGCAACGGTTTTTTCAAGCTGTCTTACCGTCATTTCCCCGTTTTTGGACTTCATTGCAAGCTCGGTGATGACATTTTCATCTTCAAGGGGAAGAAGCGCCTTTGCAGCTCCTGCCGAAAGCTCGCCGTCACGCACCATTGTGATGACATTTTCGGGAAGCTTTAAAATTCTCAACGAGTTTGTGACGGAAGTTCTCGCCTTTCCCACAAGCTTTGCAACTTCCTCTTGTTTCATCGAATATTTCTCTATAAGCTCTGAGTAAGCCTTTGCCTCGTCAATGGGGTTGAGGTCTTCTCTCAGAACATTCTCAACAAGAGCAATCTTTGCCGTTTCTTCGTCGTCAAGCTCTTTTATGATGACGGGAACTTCCCTGTCGTTCCAGCCCAGCATTCTGCACGCGCGCCATCTGCGCTCGCCCGCAA
>CAMGJS010000191.1 GCA_946056455.1 uncultured Clostridia bacterium
GAGGTCGCCGTCATAATTGTTCCGATAAACACGGCGCGGAAAAATTCTTCCGTTCCGACAGCGGCAAAGCCATAAAATGCGGAATAGAGCAAAAATCCCCCAACTAGCGGAATAAAAACTCCAGCCATTGCGATGACAACGGCAACGGGACCTGTTTTTAAAAGGTCTTTGAGCTCTGTTCCCAGCCCTGCCGAAAACATAAGAAGAATTACGCCGATTTCAGCCATTTTAACAAGAAAATCAGACTGGTCCACGATGCCTAAAACGGAAGGACCGAGCAGTAGTCCCGCTAAAATCTCGCCGACAACCTGCGGTGCTTTGAGCTTTTTTGCCAACAGCCCCATTATTTTTGCGGCAAAGATGATTATAGCAAGGTCCTTGAATATGAGAAACGATTCCAAAAAAATTCCCCCATTGATTTACTGCATTTTATTATATTACAAATTCCGTCAAAAAACAATCCGAATAAAATACATATAAACGGCAAAAGACAGCCTTATTTTGAGCAAAATGACAAGAGAAACCCCGTTCCCTCATAAAGAGAGAACGGGGGGAGTGAGTTTATAAAAATCATATGTACGGTCGTTGTTCGTGGCGTCAGGCTTTGAACAATGAGATTTTTCCTCTCAATCCCATCGCCTGTGCGTTAAGCTCTTCACAACTTGCCGCACTTTCCTCAGCGGTGGCACTGTTCTGCTGAACGACCTCTGAAATCTGCTCTATGCCGACTTTAACCTGATTTACAGCCTTTGATTGCAGTAATGTATTCTCGGCAACTTCAAGGATAAGGTGATTTGTTTCGTTGGTAATTTCGATAACCTTATTCATTGCATCAGCGGTCTTTGAAGCTATTGCAGAGCCCTCTTGAACTGCTTCAATGCTGTGACCTATAAGAACTGTTGTTGTATTTGCGGCTTCGGCTGATTTGTTTGCAAGGTTTCTTACCTCGTCGGCAACAACCGCAAATCCCTTGCCCGCAGTACCTGCTCTTGCGGCTTCAACGGCGGCGTTAAGAGCAAGAATATTAGTCTGGAATGCGATATCCTCTATAGTTTTGATGATTTTGCCGATTTCATTGGATTTATCCTGTATATTGTTCATTGCATCGAGCATATGTCCTATCTGCTCATTCTGGCTGTTGACGAGTTCGATTGCATTTCTGGAAAGCTCCTGCGCTTTTTCCGTGCTTTCAACATTATGTGAGATATTAACGGATATTTCATTGATTGAAGCGGAAAGCTCTTCGGTAGCCGCCGCCTGCTTTGTAGTACCCTCGGCAAGTAATGTCGAACCGCTTGAAATCTGCGACGAGCCACTGTAAACCTGGTCGGCGGAAATGTTGATATTTTTGATGGTATCCTTCATTTTCTTTTTCAATATCGCCGATGAGTTGCTTATGCTTTCAAAGTCGCCGTGATATGCAATTTTTGATTCGTATGTAAAATCGCCCTCTGCCATAGACCCCATAAGTGCAGAAATATCGCCTACATATTTGTCAAGATTTGATATTGCAAGGGAAAGCGATTCTGCAAGCTCACCGATTTCGTTTGAATAGAGCTTTCCGGTAATTCCAGGGTTGTTACGCAGGTTTCCGCGTTCCATCTCGACAGCCATATTCTTGACCATCCTTATGGGCGTATCAATCTGTTTATTTACAAATATGACAAGGATAAATATAGCGACCAGCACCAGAACAACAGCGGTTGAATTGCTGACAATAAGAACTGTGCTGATGTTTTTCTGAGTTTCTGCCATAGGGTATCCTGTAAAAAGCGCGCCCTTAACTTTTCCGTTGCTGTCGGCGACAGGCTTATATACAGTCATATAATCATTACCGAAAATAGTTGCTTCCTTACGGTATTCGTTACCCTTTACGATAACCTGTTCATATATATCGTCGTTCATTGTTGTACCTATTGCTCTTGCACCTTTTTCATTGGTGAAGGTAGTCATAACACGCAGGTTATCATAAAAAATCGTAACATGACTACCTGTCTGCTCATGCGTTCCGTCAACCGCACTCGGTGAAGCATAAGAATAACCTACAATAATGTTTCCGTAATCGCCCTTGGTAACTGTACGGAAATAGATGTATGCTTCATCATCGAAATAAAGACCACTCTTTCCCGAGCTGACAGCTTCGGACAAGCTTTCATCCGTGAGAGAAAAATTATCGGTATTAAACACAACAGCACCGTTTTTATCAGTGCATATACAGAACATACCGTCGTTCTTTTCAATGCTATTCCATGCTGAGAGCATATTTTCCTTGCTTCTGTTAACCATGCCGTTTGTAAAGTCGCTGTCGTAAGAAAGAAGCTTTGCGACAGTCTTGGTTTCTTCGGCATTGATATCAAGGTTATTCTGCATAACCTTTATTGCGGAATCAACCGATTGCTGAAGGTTTTTGTTCTGAATATTCGTAAACACTGCAATAAATTCACCTGTTAAAATAACCGCGAGCAATACAACGATTATCACAACACAAAGAGATAGTGCCTTGCCTATTTTTGACATTTTTCTGATATTCATTTTCCTGCCGCGCCGATATACAACCCGGCGCGATCCTCCTTTCATATTACAATTTAAGGAAGTGCCTGATTGTCTTGCAATACTATGGTATTTCATCAGACTATTTTGGAATATCTGACAATCACACATTACGGATGGAACAAAACAAGACTAAATCTTTATAGTTAACTCATATTATATAGTGTTTTCCAGTAAAAGTCAATAAGTTTATCTTACATTTAGAACATATTGTGCTGAAAAATTCACATATAATTTGTGACTTTTTTACGAAAAAATTATATTTTCTGTCATAATATCTCAGCAATAGAAATCCGAAAGGAGCGGTAAAAATGATAATGGTGGTGATAAAGTAAAAACGGGAGTGGAATTAACCACTCCCGTTTTTTCGGCGGTGTCATGAGGGTGTCAGAACACCGTTTTATCATCATTTTATTTACGCTTTAAGAGCCTCTTCAACCGCAACTGCACAAGCAACAGTAGCGCCAACCATGGGGTTGTTGCCCATACCGATAA